>JANPNF010000311.1:0-12521 GCA_031427315.1 Burkholderiales bacterium
CAAGCCGTTCACCGTCGTCGGCATCCTCAAACGCACCGGCACGCCAGTGGATCGCACGGTGCACATCAGCCTGGAATCGATGGAGGCGATCCACATCGACTGGGTCGGCGGCGCGCCGATGCCGGGGGTGTCGATCGCGCCTGATCATGCGCGCAAGTTCGATTTGAAGCCGAAGGCGGTGACCGCCGCGCTGGTCGGGCTGAAGGGTCGGGCGGCGGTGTTCAATGTGCAGCGCTTCGTGGCCGACTACGCCGATGAGCCACTGATGGCGGTGTTGCCCGGCGTCGCGCTCGACGAGCTGTGGGACGTGGTCGGCGTGGGCGAGAAAGCGCTGATCGGCATGTCGGCGATGGTCGGCGTGGTCAGCCTGGCGGGGCTGGTCGCGGTCGTGATGGCCGGGTTGAACGAACGGCGCCGCGAACTCGCGGTGCTGCGTGCGGTGGGCGCCGCGCCGCGCCATGTGCTGCTGTTGCTGGCCAGCGAAGGGCTGCTTGTCACACTGAGTGGTGCGCTGCTCGGTATGCTGGTTACCGGATTGTTCGTCGCGCTGGCGGCACCGTGGGTGCAGGCGCACTACGGCGTCAACCTGAAACTATCTGCCCCCAGCCCGGCTCAATGGGGACTGCTCGCTGCCGTGGTGGCGGCGGGCGCGGTCGCCAGCTTGATCCCGGCTTGGCGCGCTTATCGATTGTCCCTGGCCGATGGCCTGTCTCCGAGGGTTTGAACATGCAGTGCAGCTCGTGGGTCAGGTGGATGACGGTGTTGGCGTTCGGCGTGGCGGTGGGTGTCGGGTCCGGAACGGCGAGTGCCGTCACCACCTCGGCGAGCCAGCCGATCGGCGGCACCGGGGTCAGCAAGCCGGTGGCCACCGGGGCGTTTCGCGAGATCAAGTGGGACGATCTGGTGCCCAAGGACTGGGACCCACTGAAGGAGTTCAAGAGCATCAACTTCAGCCTGATGAAAGACAGCGATCCGCGCGCCAACGAGATGCTCAAGCGCATGCGCGAAACCTGGGACAACGCGCCGACCAACAACGACATGGACGGCGCGTCGGTGCGCATTCCCGGCTACCTGGTGCCGCTCGAAGACACCAAGGCGGGCCTGAAGGAATTCCTGCTGGTGCCGTATTTCGGCGCCTGCATCCACACGCCGCCGCCACCGGCCAACCAGATCATCTACGTGAAAGCCGACAAGCCGCCGAAGGGCTTCCGTTCGATGGACACGGTTTGGGTCAGCGGCACGCTGAAGACGCTGCGCAGCGACAGCTACATGGGCGCCAGTGGCTACCGCATGGACGCGGTGGTGGTCGAGGCCTACGTCGAGCCGAAGTGATCGGATGCATGAATGTTCACGCCGTCTCAACACGATGTGCGCCGCTTCTTTTGCGATACGCACGCCAAAGCGCGCAGCGGGATGCCGATGAGCGCGATGGAGATCGTTGCGGCCGACTGGATCGCCCTGCACACTGAGTACCACCCGATGCTGGTGGATGTCGATGCCGCGCTGGCGGCTGTCTACGACATCGACGGCGGTCGCCCCAATCCGTTTTTGCACCTGTCGATGCACTTGTCGATCAGCGAGCAGCTGTCGATCGATCAGCCGCGAGGCATCAAGCAGGCCGTCGAGTTGCTGGCCGCACGGCGCGGCTCGTTGCACGATGCCCACCACGAGGTGATGGAGTGCCTGGGCGACATGATGTGGACCTCGCAGCGCAGCGGACTGCCCCCCGACGGAGAGCGCTACATCGCTGCCGTGCGGCGCCGAGCCACGCGCGATTGAGCGCCGATCCAGCGGCCCTGAATCGGCGGTACCCCCAAAGTTGCAGACGAACACGCCCCCCTCAAATGAGGGGGGTACCTTTTTGTAATCAACCTGGGCTGATATCGTGATTTTTTCCTCATCTACTGGAGATAGCGATGAACAAGAGTGTGTTTTCCCGTCGTTGGGTGCCCGCCGTCTCCTTGATGCTCGCTGCCATGTTCGCAGCTCCGGCCCAGGCCTACAGCGGCTTGTTCGTGTTTGGTGACAGCCTGTCGGACAACGGCAACAACGCGGCGGTCCTGTTTGGTTCGCCGTTTTTTCTGGCTCCGACGCCACCTGCAGCGATCACCAGCAACAGTTTCGTTGCCTACGCTCCCAGCAGCGTTGGGACCTATTCCAACGGCCCGGTGTGGGCCGATGCGGTGGCGACGGCGCTGCTCGGCAGCCCGTTCCCTGCCCGCGCATCGCTGCTGGGTGGCACCAACTATGCGTCAGGCGGTGCAGAAACCAGGCTGAATACGCCGGTTTTCGGAAGCACCATCCCCACCTTTAGTTTGCAGAGCCAAGTCAATTTCTACCTGGCTTCTTTGGGTAGTACGCCTGCGCCCAGCGATGCGCTTTACGTCGTTGAGGGCGGTGCCAACAATGTGCGCCGCCTCCTGGCAACCGGCGCGGCATTTGATCCGCTGACAGTCTCCCGGGAAGCCGCTGCCTACGCCAATGACGTCGGCGGAATGGTCGACCAACTGCAGCTGGCTGGCGCGAAAAACATCATCGTCTGGAATACGCCGAATTCAGGTTTGACGCCCCAGGTGCTGTCTTTCGGTACTGCTGCGTCGGTTCTTGCCACGTCGGTTGCCACCCAGTTCAACTCTGCATTGGCCACGCGCCTCGCTGGTGAAGTCGGGGTAAAAACCTTCGACATCTTTGGCGCAATAGCGAATTTTTCCAACGTCACCGACGCCTGCGGCAACAACGCATCAGGCTGCGGCGCGAACCCGCAGTTCTGGGACGGTATTCACCCGACGGCGGGAGCGCACGCACTGATTGCGCAAGGCTTTTTGGCAGTTGCTAACCCGGTGCCTGAGCCCTCGACCTACACGATGTTCCTGGTCGGCCTGATCGGCTGCGGCTGGGCTGCGCGCCGACGCCACGGCTGACCTCGGGGCTCAGCGGCACTTCAGCCGGGCCGGCCTACCATCGAAGGGTGAACTTTCGACCGATGAGCGCGCGGCGTGATGCCGCCTTGACTGCCCTGAGCTTGCTCGCCTTACTGGCCTGGGATGCTTCGGGCCTGGACATGACTGTCGAGCGCTGGTTCGGCGATGCGCAAGGCTTCAGCTTTAAAAGCCATTGGTTCTTCGCACAGGTGCTGCACCAAGGCGGGCGGTGGGCGAGCGCGGCGGCCATAGTGGTGGTTCTGATCAATGTCGTCAGGCCCTGGTCTTTCGCCCGCGACATGCCAGCGTCAGTGCGGCGCTGGTGGCTGGCCGTCACGGTGATCTGTCTGCTGCTGATCCCGACCCTGAAGCAGCTCAGTGCCACCAGCTGCCCCTGGGACCTGGCCGAGTTCGGCCGGTCTGCCCAGTACGTCTCGCATTGGGCTTTCGGCATCACCGACGGTGGCCCAGGCCGCTGTTTCCCGTCGGGGCACGCCTCGGCGGCATTCAGCCTGTTCGGCGGCTGGTTCGCGCTCAGAGGCACCTCACCCCGCGCCGCGCGCTGGTGGCTGGCGGGCGTGTGGGGCTTCGGCATCCTGTTCAGCATGGCGCAGACGGTGCGCGGCGCGCACTACCCCAGCCATTCGATGTGGACCGCCTGGGTGTGCTTCACCACCAGTGCGCTGCTGTGGCATGCCGCGAAGCCGCTGCTGGGCCGCCGACGCGCAGAACACTGACGCAGGCGCCGGCGCGGGTTCGGTTCCGTCAGACGCTGAATTCGAGGTTGTCGATCAACCGCGTGGCGCCGATGCGTGCCGCGCCCAGCGCCACCCACGCGCCATGGCGATCACCGTCGTCGGTGGGCGCGCTCAGGTCGCTCTGGCGGCGCACGGTCAGGTAATCGGGTTGCCAACCTGCAGCGGCAAGCGCTGCCAGGGCTTGGGCTTCGAGCACCTGCAGCGGCCCAACGCCATCGCTGAAACGTTCGGCCAGCGCGCGCAGGGCCTGCGCCAGCCCGGTCGCTTTTCCGCGCTCGGTGGCACTGAGGTAGCTGTTGCGTGAAGACAGTGCCAGCCCGTCGTCAGCGCGCATGGTTTCGGCTGCTTCGATGACGATGGGCAGCGCGAACTGCTGCGTCATCCGGCGGATCACCAGCCACTGCTGGTAATCCTTCTTGCCGAACAGCGCGACGCGCGGCTGCACCGCGTTGAAGAGCTTCATCACGACCGTGCTCACGCCACTGTAGAAGCCCGGCCGGAAGTGGCCTTCGAGGATGTCGGCCAGGGCCGGGTCGGGCTGCACCTGAAAGGTTTGCGGCTCGGGGTACATCTCGTGCTCGTCGGGTGCGAACACGATGTCGCAGCCCGCCGACCGCAGCAGTTCGCCATCGCGCTGCAGCGTGCGCGGGTAGCGGTCGAAGTCTTCGTGCGGCGCGAACTGAAGGCGGTTGACGAAGACGCTGACCACCACCGGCAGGCCGTGTGCCGCCGCCTGCCGCACCAGCGCGAGGTGCCCCTCGTGCAGGTTGCCCATCGTTGGCACGAAGGTGCAGGTACCGGGCACCGGCAGGGCAGCGCGCAGCGCGGCGATGGTGTGGACCGTCAACATCGTCAATAGGCATGCAGCGTCGGGTCGGGGAAGCGGCGTGCCTTTACGTCGGCAACATAAGTCGCGATGGCCGCTTCGATCGACGGCGCACCCTGCATGAAGTTGCGCACGAAGCGCGGCTGCTTGCCGTGGCCGAGCCCCAGCATGTCGTGCAGCACCAGCACCTGGCCGGAACAGTCAACACCCGCGCCGATGCCGATGGTGGGAATGGGCAGACCCGCGGTGATGGCAGCCCCCACCGCCGATGGCATCAATTCCAGCACCAACATCGCCGCACCCGCGTCGGCCAGTTGCTGCGCATGCAGCCGCAGCGTGGCGGCCGATGCGTCGTCTTTGCCCTGGATGCGGTAGCCGCCGAGCGCGTGCACCGATTGCGGCGTCAGCCCCAGGTGCGCGCAGACCGGGATGCCGCGCTCGGTCAGAAAGCGAACAGTGTCAGCGTTCCAGCCACCGCCTTCTAGCTTAACCATGTGCGCACCGGCCTGCATCAGCACGGTGGCACTCTCCATCGCCTGCGCGTGGGACTGCTGGTAGCTGCCGAACGGCAGGTCGCCGATGACCCAGGCGCTGCGGTTGCCCTGCGCCACGCAGCGCACGTGATAGGCCATGTCGGCGAGTGTCACCGGCAGTGTGCTGCCGTGACCCTGCAGCACCATGCCGAGCGAGTCGCCGATCAACAGGCAATCGACGCCTGCGTGGTCGAGCTCGCGGGCGAACGCAGCGTCGTAGCAGGTCAGCATGCTGATCGGCTCGCCGCTCGCATGCATCTCGCGCAAGCGGTGCAGCGTAATCGGCTTGCGACCGGCCGCTGCCGAGTCGGGGGACGGGTGGACGCTCATGGGGTGGCGCTTGGGTTCACGCGGCTCTCATGCCCAGCGTTTCGAGCAGCACCTGATCCGCCGTCACATCGGGGTTGCCGGTGACCAGCAGCTTGTCGCCGTAGAAGATCGAGTTGGCACCAGCGGCGAAACACAGCGCCTGCACCGCGTCGCCCAGCGCCTGACGGCCGGCCGACAGCCGCACGCGGGTGCGCGGCATCGTGATGCGCGCCGCAGCGATCGTGCGCACGAACTCGAACGGGTCGAGCGGCGCCTGCTGCGCCAGCGGCGTGCCGGCGACCGGCACAAGGTGGTTGATCGGCACCGACTCGGGGTAGGGCTCCATATTGGCCAGTTCGGCAATGAGCGCGGCACGTTGGGTGCGCGATTCGCCCATGCCGACGATGCCGCCGCAGCACACCTTGACGCCGGCGCCGCGCACGCGCTGCAGCGTGTCGATGCGGTCCTCGAACTGGCGCGTCTGCACGATGTCGGCGTATTTGTCGGGCGCGGTGTCGATGTTGTGGTTGTAGTAGTCGAGCCCGGCGTCGCGCAGGGCTTCGGCGTGGCCGTCGCCCAGCATGCCCAGCGTGGCGCAGGTTTCCAGGCCCAGGCCCTTCACCGCGCTGATCAATTGAGCCACCTTTTCGATGTCGCGGTCTTTCGGGCCGCGCCAGGCGGCACCCATGCAAAAGCGGGTGGCGCCGGCCGCCTGTGCCTGTCGCGCGGCGGCCAGCACGTCGTCGACCTGCATCAACGCTGTCGCCTCAACGCCGGTGTCGTAGGCGGCTGACTGCGGGCAATAGCTGCAGTTCTCCGCACAGCCGCCGGTCTTGATCGACAGCAAGGTCGAGAGCTGCACCTCGGCGGGGTCAAAATTCGCGCGGTGCACCGTCTGCGCCTGGTACAGCAGTTCGGTGAACGGCAAGGCGAACAGTGCTTCGATCTGTTCGACCTGCCAGCGCAGTGCGTCAGGTCGGGCCGCGTTCGCCGCCGCGGCAGGACGCATGAGTTGGATCGGTGCTTCGTGAACAGTGGCTGTGGACATGGTCAGGGTCTCGCTTGGGTGCGCAGGCAATGATGCGCCGGATCAGAAAGAAAGGGCCAGCCGTCACACAGCCCGGTACGCCAGCCGCACATAGATCGGTGCGTAGGCCTCGGCCTGGGTGATTTCCAGCAGGCATTCGCGCGCCAACTCGAGCATGGCGATGAAGGTGACGACCAGCACCGGCTGGCCGCGCGACACGTCGAACAACTCATGAAACTCCACGAATTTTCGGCCCTGCAGCGCGCGCAGCACGATGCTCATGTGTTCGCGCACGCTCAACTGTTCGCGGTTGATGGTGTGGTGCTGGTTCAAATTGGCGCGCTGCATTACGTCGGCCCAGGCGGCACGCAGATCGTCGGGCACGACATCGGGAAAGCGCGGCGCCAACGATGGCGGGGTGTGCACCTCCGCACTCAGGAAGTCGCGGCCCAGCACCGGCAGCGCGTCGAGTTGCGCCGCAGCCAGCTTCATCTGCTCGTACTCGACCAGCCGGCGCACCAGCTCGGCGCGCGGGTCTTCTGGCTCGGCGCCGTCGGGGCTGCGTTTGGGCGGCAGCAGCATGCGCGACTTGATCTCGATCAGCATCGCCGCCATCAGCAGGTATTCGCTGGCGAGCTCGAGGTTGGTCTTGCGAATCTGCTCGACGTAGGCCAGGTACTGGCGAGTCACGTCGGCCAGCGGGATGTCGAGGATGTTGAAATTCTGTCGCCGGATCAGGTACAGCAGCAAGTCCAGCGGCCCCTCGAAGGCCTCGAGGAAGAGTTGCAGCGCATCGGGCGGGATGTACAGATCGTGCGGTAGCTTGAACAGCGGCTCGCCGTACAGCCGCGCCACCGCCACGCCGTCAAATGCCAGCGGCACCGCGTTTGCGGCCCCGTCGGCGATCAGAGCGTGCAGTGCGGGTGGCTCCAGCAGCGCAGGGCCGGGCAGGTTCATCGCAGAGATGTTCAGCGTTGCCCGACCGCGCGTCACTTCGGCCCGGTCTGGTACACGTACGGCTGCTGCGGCACGCGTGATTCAGCGTCGTCGGCCTGCGCGTCTCGGTCGACCCGCTTGTCCCACAGCAATGCGCGCCCGGCGCGTTGCTCGCCCTCGAGCGTCGGCTTTTTCGTCCTCAGCGATTCGATGAAGTCGGTCACGTCCGATTTGTAGGGGTTCCGGAAAAAGGGCATGGTGCGGTGAGGCGTGAGTGGAAACGGGGCAAAACTGGAGTTTACTGGGGCAGGCGCGTCGAACACGGCTGTGTTGGCTGCCGCAACCCGGCCTTTCCGTGAACGTCAATTCATCAAATCTGGAGGGGTCGGCTGTCACCATTGCGTCATGAAAGAAGTCGAGCTGAAGTTTCAGGTGCCACCGGTGGCTCGCCTGGCGGTCGAAGCGGCGGTCGCTGGGCCCCAGGCCGCGCGGCGCGTTCGCCTGCGGGCGGCCTATTTCGACACGCCGACAGGCGCGCTGGCCGCGGCGGGTTTGGCGCTGCGATTGCGCAAGGAAGGCCGCGCTTGGGTGCAGACGCTCAAAGGCACGCTGCCCAACGGCACCAGCATGACCCGCGCCGAGCACAACGTGCCGCGCGCCGAGAGCGGTGCCACGGTGCCGACGATCAATCCGCAGCTGCACGCCGACACGCCGGTTGGCGCTGCGCTGTTGAAGGTGCTGCAGGGCGCCGACGGCGTGCTGGCACAGGTCATCGGCACCGACATCTGGCGGCGCGCCCGTACGGCGCGGGTGGCGGGTGGCGTGGTCGAGCTGGCTTTCGATGTCGGTGTGATCGAGGCCGGCACGACGCTACCGCCGCGACGCCTGCCGGTGTGCGAACTGGAGATCGAATTGAAGCGTGGCAGCCCACAAGCGGTGGTGGCCACGGCGCAGCGCTGGGTCGTGCGACATGGCCTGTGGCTGGACACGCGCAGCAAGGCCGAACTCGGCCACCTGCTGTCGCGCGACGACGCGATGGCCGAGGCACGCCGCGCCAACGAGGTGAAGCTCACCAAGGCCATGACGCCCGCCGCCGCGCTGGACGCGGTGCTGCGCTCGTGCTTGGCGCAGATCAGCGTCAACGCCAGCCAGGTGGCCAGTGGTCGCCACGCGCCCGAGCACACGCACCAATTGCGCGTCGGCCTGCGGCGCTTGAGCACTGCGCTGCGCTTTTTCGATGGCTCACGGCTGGCCGACGCGATCGATGCCACCACGCGCGAGCAGCTGGCTGTTGACGCCGCCACGCTGTTTCGCCAGCTGGGCCAGGCGCGTGATCGCGCGGCGGTGGCCGAGCCGTTGGCGATCGAGCTGGCCCGCGCGCTGGCAGCGGTGGGCCAGTCGGGCGAGCCGCCCCGCCTGCCGGCCTCGGGCGACGAGATCGATCCGACCCTGCTGGTGCGGCAGACAGCGGCGCAGCGCCTGATGTTGAACCTGATCTCGCGGGTGCAGGGTGCTGACCCGACGCCGGGATCGGTGGTGCAGGCGACCGCGACACGGCTCGACGCCGTAGCGCCCGAGCCCTCACTGCCGCTGCGCCAGCGACTCGCCAAACGGCTCGACCGCTGGCATCGCCAGGTGCAAGTCGATGCGCGGGCGTTCGACACTCTCGACGACGAGGGCCGCCACCGACTGCGCAAGCACATTAAGCGGCTGCGCTACGCGGCGGAGTTCGCTTCGAGCCTGTTCGATGAGCGCGCGGTGCGCAGCTACCTGAAAGCGCTGCGCGCTTTGCAGGAGCGGCTGGGCACCCTCAACGACGTGGCCGTGGGCATTGCGCTGTACGCGGCGGCGGCGCCTGTCGATGCGCGCGCGCTGTTCGCCCTCGGGTGGTTGGCGTCGCAACGTGAACGCGCGCTCGCTGCTTGCCAGCCCGACCTGAAGCGGTTCGGAAAATCGGCGCGCTTCTGGCGCGAACGACCAAAAAAATCAGCCGACAAATAAGCTGAGCTATGCGCTCTGGTCGATCAGGCTAAACAGCGGAACGGCAGGCGTAAGCCGGGTTCTCTGCCTACGAAAGTGACATCTCGAGCCGCACGTCGCGGTAGGGGACCTCAGGGCGCAGCTTGCCGCGCTCGCCCTTGTGCAGGCGAACGAGGCCGTAGCGCTCCATCGTTTTCAGCGTACGCGAGAGGTTGCCGGGCGTGCGGCCGGTGCTGGCCGCCAGTTCGTGCAGCGACGACGGGCGGGTGTCGGTGATCTGGGCCAGCAGCGCGCGGTTGCGGTTCGACAGCAGCTTGGCGAAGCTTTCGGGCGAGGTGAACCAGACCTTGGGATCACTGGGCTTGGGGTGCAGTTCGCCACGCGCGATCGCCAGCGTGCGCGCCTTCATGTCCACGTATGAGGCGATTCCGACCTTGAGTGTTTTCATGTCCAGACTCCTTTTTCCCGCATCACCGATTCAACTGCTTGCCAGAACGCTGCCACTAGGGCGCTGGCGTCCGTGTAGTCATAGGGCCTGACCGTGCGCAGTCGGTGCTTGTGGTCCTTGGCGGCTCCGATGCCCCGCCCGGTCACTGGGTGGGCATTGTCAAACCCGACCAGGCGCCCGCCATCGGGGCCGTGCAGGGTCAGGGTGTAGTCGAGCCCATGCGGTTTGTCGGCAGTGACCGGCACCTGATGCACCACGAATTTCACCCAGTAACCGGCCTCGTCGACCACCAGCACCTGGCCATCGAGATCCAGCAGGGTGTCGAGGGAAGGATCGCGGCCTGCCATGAAAATCATTATCACATACTGATAATCGTCGATGGTTTGTACATCTCTCCCTGCTGCGCACGGGCCGGGTGTCAGGCAGCGCGGAGTTCAGGTCGTTGAATGCATTGTCATGAACTGACCAACGCCGCGCCGATTCACCGGACGCGCAGGCCCAGTGTGGCGCCTGGCCCGGGTTCCAGCACGTACAGCCCGGGATTCGCCTTGCCGTCGCCGTGGCCGGCGGCCAGCACCATGCCTTCGCTGATGCCGAACTTCATCTTGCGCGGCGCCAGGTTGGCGACGACGACCGTCAGCTTGCCGATCAAATCGGCCGGCTGGGAGGCGCCCTTGATGCCGCTAAACACATTGCGGGTGCGCGGCTGGCCGGTGACGTCGACTTCACCCACATCGAGCGTCAGCCGCAGCAGCTTGTCGGAGCCTTCGACGTGCTCGCAGTTGACGATTTTGGCGATACGCAAATCGATCTTCGCGAAGTCGTCAATGGTGATCGTGGGCGCGATGTCTTCGCCGCCGGGTTTGGGTTGCTCAACGACGGCGGCAGCCGGTGGCTCAAACAGCGCATCGAGCAACTTCGGATCGACGCGCTGCATCAGGTGCTGGTAGTCGCCGATGGTGTGCGCGCCGAGCCCGCCATGCGCGTCGGTTGACACCAGCGGGGCGATGCGCAAGAAAGCTTCGACCTGCGCGGCGAGTGCCGGCAGCACCGGCTTCAGGTAGATCGTTAGCAGCCGAAACGCCTCGATGCAGACGGTGCACACGTCTTGCAGCACCGCGTCCTGGCCTTCCTTTTTCGCCAGCTCCCACGGCTTGTTCTGGTCGACGTACTCATTCACACGGTCGGCCAACAGCATGATCTCGCGCAGCGCCTTGCCGAACTCGCGCTCGCCGTACAGCCGCTCGATGTCGGCGTGCCCGCCGCGCAGGTGATCGAGCAGTACGTGACCCTCGACGCCGACATCCGACGACAGCTTGCCCGCAAAGCGCTTGGTCAAAAAGCCCGCCGCGCGGCTCGCAATGTTGATGTACTTGCCCACCAAATCGCTGTTGACCCGCGCGACGAAATCATCCGGGTTGAAGTCCACGTCTTCGACCTTGCTGCTCAGCTTGGTGGCGATGTAGTAGCGCAGCCACTCGGCGTTCATGCCGAGTTCGAGGTACTTCAGCGGCGAGATGCCCGTGCCGCGGCTCTTGCTCATTTTCTCGCCACTCACCGTGATGAAGCCGTGGGCATAGACGCGGTCAGGCACCTTGCGGCCACTGAACTTCAGCATCGCCGGCCAGAACAGCGTGTGGAAGTAGGTGATGTCCTTGCCGATGAAGTGAATCTGCTCGACCGCCGGGTCGGCGATGAAGTCTTCGAAGCTGCGGGGCTCGCCGTTGGCCAGCGCCTTGCCCGCGTCGAAATAGCTTTTCAGGGAGGCCAAATAGCCCACCGGCGCATCGAGCCACACATAGAAATACTTGCCCGGCGCATCGGGAATCTCGATGCCGAAATACGGCGCGTCGCGGCTGATGTCCCAGTCGGCAAGGCCGCCCTGGCCGTGCTCGTCCTTGGTGAACCACTCGCGGATCTTGTTGGCGACTTCGCTTTGCAGCCGCTCGCCGCCGGTCCACGCTTGCAGGAATTCCACGCATCGCGGATCGCTCAGCTTGAAAAAGTAGTGCTCGCTGCTCTTCATCACCGGCGTGGCGCCGCTCAATGTCGAGTACGGGTGCTTCAGGTCGGTCGGCGCATAGACCGCGCTGCACACCTCGCAGCTGTCGCCGTACTGGTCCTTCGCGCCGCACTTCGGGCACTCGCCCTTGATGTAGCGGTCGGGCAGGAACATACCCTTCACCGGATCGTAGAACTGTTCGATCGTCTTGGTGGTGATCAGCGAGCCGTCGGCGCGGTCACGCAGTGCCCGGTAGATGTCCTGCGCGAGCACGGTGTTCTCGGCCGAGTCGGTCGAATGCCAGTGGTCGAACGCGATGTGGAAACCATCGAGGTACTGCTGGCGGCCGGCGGCGATCTCGGCCACGAACTGCTGCGGCGTCTTGCCGGCCTTTTCGGCGGCGATCATGATCGGCGCGCCGTGCGCGTCGTCGGCACCGACGAAATGCACTTCCACGGGGGACCCGTCGTCGCTCACCTGCATTCGCTGAAAGCGCACCCAGATGTCGGCCTGGATGTATTCCATCATGTGCCCGATGTGGAATGGCGCGTTGGCGTAGGGCAGGGCGGTGGTGACGAACAGCTTGCGGGTCATGGGAGCACAGGTGGGCCAGCCCCGCCGTCATGGCGCACAACAGCTTCGGGGCGAGCCTGCAATTCTAGGCCGCGTGAGGGTCTCGCGATCGCGCCTGGACCCAGGGCGAAAGCCCCTGCGCTAGACTGCCGCCGCCCCTCGGTGCAACCCTGCTCGCCGTCGTTCATCTCCCGTCTGGAACCCCCAT
>JANPNF010000312.1:0-5544 GCA_031427315.1 Burkholderiales bacterium
ACGCTCAAGCCCTGCTCGCGAATGATCTGCACCACTTGCAGCTTGAACTCAGCGTCGAACGTCCGTCTTCGATTCTTGGTCATGTTCCCCGTCCAGGTGAATTCCACCTATCGAGGTGTCCGTGGAAATTAGACCAGCACAGAGGACTGTCCGGTTGGCCCCGTCGATGGGGAGACGGGGAGGGTGACTGACGCGCGATCAGGCCGCCAGCGGGGGGCGTGTTCGTCGCGCGTGCGTGGCGAGCGCGCCGATGATCTGCGTGATGTCGTCGTCGCTTTGCGCCGCGCTCAGGCTGATGCGCACCAGGCTCAGCCCAGACGGCGTTGCCGGTGGAATCATCAGGTTGGTGTAGATGCCGGCGTCGAGCAGGCTTTGCCACAGCGCCAGTGCAGCCTCTCGCGTGTCGAAGACGATCGCGGCCACCGGGCCGGGCGTTGCCGTGCCGAGGCGGTAGCCCATCTTGTTCAGCTCGCCGTACACCCGCTCCGCGTGGCGCCACAGCCGCGCACGCAGTTCGTGGCCTTGCAGCACCTTGCGCAAGGCCTGGTGGGTCGCGGCAATCACCGGCGGCGGTGGCGACGCGGTGAAGATGTAGGGTCGGCTGACCATGCGCATGAACTCCGCCTCGGCATGGCGGGCGAGGCAGAAGCCGCCGACGCCGCCCAAACTCTTCGAGAAAGTGCCGACGATGAAGTCGACCTCGCCCAGCAGGTCCTGCGCTTCGCACAGGCCGAGGCCACGGGGGCCGAACACGCCGAAGGAGTGGGCCTCATCGACCAGCAGCCAGGCACCGCGGCGCTTCTTGATCTCGACGATCTCCTGCAGCGGCGCACGGTCACCGAGCGTGCTGTACAGGCTCTCGACCACGATCAGCGTGCGGCTGGCTGCCTCGCCCAGGCGCTCAAGGCGGCGGTCGAGATTTTCCGGGTCGTTGTGGCGGAAGCGGATCGTGGTTGCGTGGCTGAGCCGGCACCCATCGTGGATGCTGGCGTGGCTGTCGGCATCGACGAGCAGGGTGTCGCCTTCGCTGGCCAGGGCCGACAGCGTGCCGAGGTTGGCCTGGTATCCGGTCGAGAAAACGACTGCCGTCGGCCAACCGAACGCGCTGGCCAGCGCGTGTTCCAGCGCCCGGTGGCCGGCGTAATTACCGCTGGCCATGCGTGAGCCGGTGGTGCCGGTGCCGAGCGACTCGATGGCGGCAATCGCCGCGGCGCGGCAATCGGCGTCGTAGGTCAGGCCGAGGTAATTGTTGGTGCCAGCCAGGATCACCTGGCGGCCATTGATGGTGGCGGAGGTGGCCGAATGCACCTCGTCCATCGGCGTGGCAATCGGCGCCACCGCACTGTTTTCAGCTAGGCTGGCCGCCAAGCCGCGCTGAACGGAAAACTTGTCGAGCAGACTCACGCGGCGCCGTGCTTCAGTTGGACGATGCCCGCACAGAGTTCGTCGATGGTGCGCGCCTCGGCCATGGTCTCCACCGGAATCGACAAATCGAGCCGGTCTTCAATCTCCATCACCAGATCCATGACTTCGGCCGAATCCAGGTCGGCTTCCTGTGCCAGATCGGCGTCGCCCCGGATGCCTGCCGCGTCGGGGCGGATCACGCCCAGCGCTTCGCGAATGGTCGATTCGACCGAGGCGGTGGTTTCACTCAACGACGCGGATGCCACGGCGGTACGGGTCAACACACTCACGACGCCGCGCTCTCGGCTTCGAGTGCCGCACGCCGAGCATGACCAACGAAGCGACCACGGGACTCGCTGGGCTCCTCGGCGCTGCGGCGCTCGATGAATTCCTTGCGGGCGGTGCTGCGGGACAGCTTGCCCGACGAGGTTCTGGGCAGGGTGTGTGGCGGCACCAGCTCGATCAAACAATGAATACCGAACTCGACATGGATCGCCTGCTGCACTCGCTCGGCCAGGCTGGTCAGTTTGCGCGGGTCGGCTTCTCGGCATTGCACGACCAGCACCGCGGTTTCGCTGCCATCGTCATCGGTGATCGAAAACGCCGACGCGTCGGTCGGGCGCACTTCCGGCTGTTGTTCAGCCAGATGTTCCAGATCCTGCGGCCAGATGTTGCGGCCCTTGATGATCATCAGGTCCTTCGCTCGGCCGGTGATGTACAGCGAGCCGTTGGCCTGGTAGCCGATGTCGCCGGTGTCCAGCCAGCCATCGGCCGACAGCACCTCGCGCGATGCTTCCGGATTGCCGAAGTAGCCTGCCATCAGGCTCGGGCCGCGCAAATGGATACGGCCGCAGCGGCGCTCCGGCAATGGGCGGCCGCGCTCATCGCGGATTTCCATCTCATAGCCCGGCAGCGGTTGACCACAATTGATGAAGGCTTTGCCTTTGACCAGTGTTCCATGGGCGGCAACTGAAATCGCTTCGCCGTGATGGGCCAGCCGATCAACATCGACCACGTCGCTGCTCGCGCCGGTTTCGAGCGGCGCAAAACTAACTGCCAACGAGCATTCCGCCATCCCGTAGCACGGCAGGAACGCTGTTTCGTTGAAACCGGCCGAGGCCAGCACCGTGGCGAACTCATGCAGCGTTTCGGGGTGGATCATTTCAGCGCCGACGCCTGCCACGCGCCACGCCGACAGATCGAGCGCCTCGGTGTCCGCCGGCCGCAGACGCCGTGCGCACAGTGTGTAGCCGAAGGGCGGACTGAACGATATCGTGCACCGGTTCAGCGCCATCAACTTGAGCCAAAGCCGCGGACGCATCGCGAAATCGCGGGTCGGCAGGTAGTCGACCGAACGCTGGGTGGCGACGCAACCCAGCACGATGCCGACCAGACCCATGTCGTGGTAGTAGGGCAACCAGGAGCAAAAACGGTCTTCCGGCGTCAACTGGAAGCCGTGGTTGAAGATGGCGTTCAGGTTGGCCATCACCGCCGACTGCGTGATCATCGTGCCGCGCGGAAAGCGGGTGCTGCCAGAGGTGTACTGCAGATAAGCCAGTTCGCTGGGTTCTGGAGGACGCGGCGTGGTGTCCAACGCGGGAAGGGCAGAGAAATCCTGCGCGGTGCCGACCAAGGTCAGCGACAGCCCCTCACTTGCTTCGCGCAGGAAGCCGACAAACTCCGGCGGAGCAAATGCGGCGACCGCCTGACAGTCGCGCACCAATTGACGCAAGTGGCGCACGTAAGCCTCACGACCGCCGAGGTGAACTGCAGCCGGCAGCGGCACAGGCACGAGACCAGCATATTGGCAGGCATAGAACATCACCGCAAAGTCGGGATGGGTGTGTGCGACGAGTGCCAAACGCTGACCACGCCCGAGAGGTGCCAGGCGCCGCGCCATGTCCAGCGCTTGTGCGCGCAGTACGCGGTACGGCAACGTGGCAATCAAAGCGCCACGGCCGTCGTAGTAATTGAATCCAGAATCACCGCCGGCTGCGTAATCAAGCGCTGCAGCCAGGCTTGGGAAGTCCGCGCTGCGCAACGCAATGCCGCTCGCGGTGGGGGTCACACTGGCGTGGGAAGGTGCCGCAACAATCACTGGAAGCACCTCAGACGGCCATGCTGGCCTCGCAAGTAATCGTTCAACCCTGACCCTTTCGTACTGCAACCCTTCGGCCGCAGGAAATGTAATTTGACCGCGTCCTCTATGCAATCAAACTGTCATGGTCACCACAACATGTTGCGGAAACCGCCAACCGACGCCACGCGGCAATTGACTTCACCGCGCTATTTTGACCGATTGCCTTCTTTTCACGCGATGGTGTTGTCCAGAAACTCCGCGAGTTGCTCCAGCGTGGGGTAATCGAACAGGTCGGTCACCTGAACGCGCTGCGGAAAGTCACGGTCGATCGCCTCGTGGATGCGCGCCAAAGTCAGCGAGTTGAGGTCTATTTCCAGCAAGTTGGTCTGCGGAGTCAGTTTTCGGTCGACGACGAAGCCCGCGCAGATCTGCTGCAGGCGCTGCGCGGTCGGGGTGCCGATGCGCTGCTCGGCCGCATTGCTTTGCGCCAACAGGCGCTCGATGTCAGCCAGTTCGGCATCGAAGTCACCGCATGCAAAGGCCTCGGCCAACGCATAACGCTGCAGTTTTCCGCTGGTGGTTTTCGGGATTTGCCGAATCGGCACCACGTGCGCCACTTCCGTGCCTGTCTGCTGAAGTAACTTGCGCCGCAGCTCGATCACCTTGGGCAAGAAATCGGCGACATCGCCCCGGTGAATGACGAAGAAAGCCAGTTCTTCGGTATCGGTTGTCGGGCCGCGCACGCCCACGGCGACCACGCGGTTGGCCTCGATGCCGTCCACCTCGGCGGCAATTCGCTCCAGATCATGCGGGTAGTGGTTCTGCCCGTTGATGATGACCAGATCCTTCGCTCGGCCGGCGATGACGAGCTGGCCCTGCGAGATAAAGCCCAGGTCGCCGGTGGCCAGCCAGCCGTCGAGGCTGATTATCGCTGCGCTGCGTTCCGGGTCCTTGTAATAGCCGGCCGTGACGTTGTCGCCTCGGATCATCACCAGCCCCAGCATGTGTTCATTGAGCGCCTCACCGGCCTCGTCGACGATGCGTAATTCGACGCCGCGCAGCGGTGGCCCCAGTTTCACCAGCGCCGTCATCCGGCCGCCGCCGAGTGCCTCGTGGCGCACCGGCTCGCCGACGCGCAGCCGGGACAGGTCGACGACGACGGTGTCGAGTGCGGCGCCGGGCGGCGCGAAACTGACGGCCACGGTCGCCTCGGCCAATCCATAAACCGCAAACATGGCGCTTGCCCTCAGCCCATGAGGCGCCATCGTGCGCATGAAGTGGCGGCAGACCTCTGCCGAGATGGGCTCTGCGCCGTTGAAGATCAACCTGACCGACGACAAATCGAGGCCTTGCGGCGGACGATGTGCGTGCTGTCTGAGGTAGTGCTGGAAGCCGAAGTTGGGCGAGCACAGCACGGTGCAGCGTCGCTGACTGGCCAGCTCCAGCCACAGCAGCGGTCGCCGCGCAAACAGCTCGGTGCGCATGATGGCGTGGTTCATGTGGCCGGCCACCTGCGTCAGGTGAAAAGCGATCAGGCCCATGTCGTGCGACAGGGGCATCCAGCTCATGACGCTGTCCTGCTCCGTGTAGGCAGCCCCTTCAATGATCGACGCGAGGTTCTCCGTGACGTTGCGGTGCGTCAGCATCACACCCTTGGGGTTGCCGGTCGAACCCGATGAATACTGAATGAACGCGAGGTCGCTCGGGTTGGCCTGCACCGGCACGCCCGGCTCGCCCGGCTCGCCGACGACGTCGAGGCCTCCCACGACCAGTGCGCGCGCGCGCAGCGCCTGACCGTCAGATGCCAGGCGCTGGGTGGCGATGAAGTGGTCGAAGCGCTCCAGAGTCGGTGCTTCGATACAGACCCGCACTCGGTCGAGCTGCGCAAACACCCGCAGCAGCTTGCGCCAGTGCTCATCGGCGATGCCCGGTGCAAGCGGCACCGCCACGATGCCCCAGCACGCAGGCCCAGAACAACTCAACAAACCGCTCGTTGTCGGTGACGTACAGGATCAGCAAGTCGCCCGGCTTCAAGCCAGCACGCTGCAGCGCGCCGAGGG
>JANPNF010000313.1:0-7218 GCA_031427315.1 Burkholderiales bacterium
GGCCTGGCACTCGTCACGCTGGTGCTGAAGTACATCGTCGAGCAGCGCGTCAAGGCGCACCAGCGCGGCATCGAAGCCTCCTGATTGCGGCTCGCCGCCGCTCATCACCACAGAGCCAACGACATGAGCATTGAAGTCCGCAACCTCAACAAACGCTACGGCACGACTGTGGTCTGCGACCACCTGAACCTCGACATCCCTGACGGCGAGCTGGTCGCGCTGCTCGGGCCTTCAGGCTCGGGCAAGACCTCGCTGCTGCGCATCGTCGCCGGGCTGGAAGTGCCGGACTCGGGCTCGGTGCTGTTTCATGGCAAAGATGCGACCCACACCGATGTCCGCGACCGGCAGGTCGGCTTCGTGTTTCAGCACTACGCGCTGTTCGGCCACATGACGATTTTCGAGAATGTGGCGTTCGGGCTGCGCGTGCGACCCAAGGCCACGCGGCCATCCGACAAGGAGATCACCGCCAAGGTCACCGACCTGCTGAAACTGGTGCAGCTCGACTGGATCGCCGACCGCTACCCGCACCAGCTCTCGGGCGGGCAGCGTCCGCGCATCGCGCTGGCCCGCGCTTTGGCGGTCGAACCCAAGGTGTTGCTGCTCGACGAGCCGTTCGGCGCGCTCGATGCCAAGGTGCGCAAGGAGCTGCGCCGCTGGCTGCGGCGGCTGCACGACGAGGTGCATGTCACCAGCGTTTTCGTCACCCATGACCAGGAAGAGGCGATGGAGGTGGCCGACCGCATCGTCGTGATGAACCAGGGCCGCATCGAGCAGGTGGGCACGCCCGACGAGGTCTACGACCATCCCGCCTCGCCGTTCGTGCTCAAGTTTCTCGGCGATGTGAACCTGTTCCACGGTCGCCTCGACCATGCACAAGGGACAACGGCGGGTGCTGCGGGCAGCGATGTCAGCTATGTGAGGCCGCACGAGTTGCAGATCATGGCGTCGCCGCAAACCGGCTCAGTGGCGGTGCGGCTCGCGCAGGTGTTGACCGTCGGCCCGAACACGCGCCTGGAATTCAAGCGCCTCGACGACGGCAGCGACATCGATGTGGAACTGCCGCGCGCCGAGTACCGGGCGCTGCGCGAGCGACTGCCGCTCGATACCGGCGACACCGCGCACCTGCTGCCGCGGCACATCAGGCGCTTCGCCGAAGACCTGACCGATCCGGCCGCGATGATCTGAGCGCACGGCCCTGTTCGCAGGCGTTGATCGCTTGGCGCATCAGGCCTCGCCGGTGTCGCCAGCCAGTGCGCGCTCCACCACCGCGCGAGACAGCGTTGGCGCAAACGCCTCGATGAAGGCGTACACGTAGCCACGCAACCAGGTCCCGCGGCGGATCGCTAAGCGGGTCAGGTTGATCTCGAACAGATGGCGTGCATCAAGCGCGCGCAGCGTGCGGTCGCGCTCGGCATCGAAAGCAATCGACGCCACGATGCCCACGCCCATGCCCAGCTCGACATAGGTCTTGATGACGTCGGCGTCCATCGCGCTGAGCACGATGTGGGGCGTCAGCCCCGCCTTCGTGAAGGCGTCGTCGATGTGCGCCCGGCCGGTGTAGCCGGTCTCGTACGTGATGATCGGGTGGCGCGCCAGCTGCTCCAGCGTGATCGGGCCTTTGACGTGCAGCAGTTCGTGGCCCGGTGGCACCACCACGCTGTGCGTCCAGCGGTAGCAGGGCAGGGCGACCAGCGATTCGAAATGCGCCAGCGCCTCCGTGGCCACGCCGATGTCGGCCTCACCCGACAGCAGCATTTCAGCCACCTGCTTGGGTGAGCCCTGGTGCAGCACCAGGGTCACATCGGGGTAGACCGCGCGGAAGTCGCGCACAACGGTAGGCAGCGCGTAGCGGGCCTGCGAATGGGTCGCGGCGATCGACAGCCTGCCGGTGCTTTGTGCATTGAAGTCGTCGCCGACGCGTTTGAGGTTGTCGGCTTCCATCAGCAGGCGCTCGACGATCGGCAGCACCGCCTCGCCGGGCGGTGTCAGCCGCGTCAGGCGCTTGCCGGCACGCACGAAGATATCGATGCCGAGCTCGTCTTCGAGTTCGCGGATCTGCCGACTGATGCCGGGCTGCGAGGTGTGCAGCACACCGGCCGCATCGGTCAGGTTGAATCCGCAGCGGATCGCTTCACGGACGGCTCGCAGTTGCTGGAAATTCATGAATCGTCGCCACAGGCGCAGAGGGTGATGCCGACGATCGCCGGATTGCAGATTGTCCCGCTGGGTATCCGGGCGCACCGCAACTCATTGTTTTTTTTGCTATGTTGCCGCACGCGCATCAGCACAGTGTCTTGCGGCGGTAGTTCACGTAGCGGTACACCAAGCCCTGCGGCGTGGTGTGCGCCTCGGTTGCAACCACATCGAAGGTGTCGCGCGGCCAGGTCGGGAAAAACGCGTCGGCGTCGAAGTCGGCGTCGATCTCCGTCAACAGCAACTCATCGGCCGCGGGCAAGGCCAACGCGTAAATCTCAGCGCCGCCGATCACACACACCCGCTCGACCTGCCCGGCCATCGCCAGTGCGGCGGCGAGGCCAGGCGCCGGTTCGGCGCCGGCCGCAGCCCAATGCGGGTTGCGGGTGATGACGATGTTGCGGCGCCCTGGCAAGGGCCTGCCGATCGAATCCCACGTCTTGCGGCCCATGACGATCGGGTGCCCCATCGTCAGGCGCTTGAAGCGCGGCAGGTCGCCCGGCAGATGCACCAACAGCTGGTTGTTTTTGCCGATGGCGCCACGGTGGGCCACGGCCGCGATGAGGGTAAGGATGGGTCGGATCACATAGGATTGTCCTCCGAAGCCCTGGTGCTTCCGCACGGATCCGGGCCGGTCAAGACCCAGCAAGACAAGAACGGATATCATTTGCGTTCACATTGGAAATGCCGCCGTGAATCCATCTCCGCTCATGTCGACCCTGGACCGCTCGCCGCTGCGCGCACGCTGCACCGTCACTGGCGTCAAGGCGCCCGAGCGGGCACCGGAATGGCGCCAGTGGCTCGAAGAGATCGGCTTCATGCCTGGCGAGCAGGTCGAGCTGATGGCGCGCAGCGCGTTTGGTGGCGACTCGATGGTGGTGCGCGTGGGCTTGTCGACCTTCGCCTTGCGGCAAGCCGAAGCGGCCTGCATCCTGGTCGAATCCACGGTGTGAATGAAGCCGTCATCCACGTCCACCGCGGCGGGCCGCTGGTGGCGCTGGTGGGCAACCCGAATTGCGGCAAGACGGCGCTTTTCAACCTGTTGACGGGCAGCCGCCAGAAGGTGGCCAACTATGCCGGTGTCACCGTCGAGCGCAAGGAAGGCAAGCTGATCACACCCGCGGGCAAAACCTTGCGCGTGCTGGACCTGCCCGGTGCCTACAGTCTGCATGCACGTTCGCCCGACGAGCGCGTCACCTGCGATGTGCTGTACGGCCGGGCGCGCGGCGAGAAGCGCCCCGATCTGGTGGTGTGCGTGGTCGACGCGACCAACCTGCGGCGCAATCTGCGCATGGTGCTGGCGGTCAAGCGCCTGGGCCTGCCCTGCGTGGTGGCCCTGAACATGACCGATCTGGCGGCGCGCCAGGGGCTGAAGGTCGATCCCGATGCGCTGGCGGCCGAGCTCGGTGTGCCGGTGGTGTCCACCGTGGGCATCAAAAGCGATGGCGCCGGTCGGTTATGCGCCTTGTTGGACGACCCGCAAGCCTGGCGCCACGGGCCGAAACACCTGACGGTGGCTTCAGCGGCCCTTCCCATCGTCGCCACCCAGGCCGACCACGACACCGTGCATGCGATCCTGAAGCGCCTCGGCTTGGCGGCCGTGGTGCCGCACACGGCCAGCGACCGCATCGACCAGGTGGTGTTGCATCCCGTCATCGGACCGACTCTGTTGGCGGTGCTGTTGTTTTTGGTGTTCCAGGCGGTGTTCTCTTGGGCCCAGGCGCCGATGGATGCGATCAAGTACGCGACCGGCGCGATCGGCTCGGCCGTCACCTCGTGGCTGCCTGAAGGCTGGCCCCGCAGCCTGCTGGTCGACGGCGTGATTGCCGGTGCCGGCGGCGTGGTGGTGTTCCTGCCGCAAATCTTGATCTTGTTCTTTTTCATCTTGCTGCTGGAGGAGTCGGGCTACCTGCCGCGTGCTGCCTTCTTGCTCGACCGGTTGATGGGCGCCGTGGGCTTGAGCGGCCGCTCGTTCATCCCCTTGCTGTCGAGCTTTGCCTGCGCGATTCCCGGCATCATGGCCGCGCGCACGATCGCCAATCCGCGTGACCGCCTGGTGACGATCATGATCGCGCCGCTGATGACCTGCTCGGCCCGTCTGCCGGTGTACGCGCTGTTGATCGGCGCCTTCATTCCGGCACGGTCGGTGTGGGGCGGGTTCCAGTTGCAGGGCCTGGTGCTGTTCGGCCTGTACGTGGCGGGCATCGTCGGTGCGCTGGTCGTGGCGTGGGTGCTCAAGCGCTTCACGGCGGGAGGGCAGGTGCGCTCGCTGATGATGGAGCTGCCGGCCTACCACTGGCCCACCGTGCGCAACGTTGCCATCGGGCTGTGGCAACGGGTGGAGATCTTCATGAAGCGGGTCGGCGGGATCATCCTCGGGCTGACGATTGCGCTGTGGTTTCTTGCCAGTTTCCCTGGGCCGCCGGCCGGGGCCACCGGCGCCCCGATCGAGTACAGCATTGCCGGCACACTCGGCCGTGCGCTTGCCGTGGTGTTCGAGCCCATCGGGTTCAACTGGCAGATCAGCATTGCACTGGTTCCTGGCCTGGCCGCACGCGAGGTGGCGGTCGGGGCACTCGGCACGGTGTACGCGCTGTCGGCCACTGGTGAAAACACCGCGCAGGCACTGACGCCGTTGATCGCGAACACGTGGAGCCTGGCCACGGCGTTGTCGCTTTTGGCCTGGTACGTGTTCGCGCCGCAGTGTCTCTCGACGCTGGCCACTGTCAAACGCGAAACCGGCGGCTGGTCCATGCCGCTGCTGATGGCGGGGTATCTGTTCGCGCTCGCCTATGCTGCCTCGTTCATCACCTACCGCGTCGCGCTGGCGTGGGGCGGCGGCTGAGTCAACGCGTCAGCCTGACGCGCTTGTTCGGGCGCTGCAAGGTCTGCTTAGACTGTAGCTTCGTACCAGCCACCTGCACCTCGATCTTGTGCAGACGCTTGAAGGCGTCGAACAGGCCGACTTCCACCACCGTGAGTTTGTCCGGGTGTGCACAACGGAACTCATAGCTGGCGTTGAGGTCGGCATGGTCGCTTTCGTTGCCGACTTGTGTGCCAGTGGGAGGCGCCATCGATTGCAAGGCCGCGGATTCGAGGCTGACTGTCGTCGGCACGCATTGCGCTGCGGCATCGGGCTTGAACAGCGTCGCAGCATCTCCCATCAGCTTCAGCAAGGCGTCGGCCGCCTGTCGTTCGGCCGGTGTGCGGGGCCTGCGCTCGAAGCCGAGCAGGCTGTCGAGCGGCGACTCCAGTTGCACTGTCAGCAATTGCTTGTCGACGGCAATGTCGAGGTGCATCAGGCCGTGCACATGGGCGGCCTCGGTGGCTTGCGCGGAAATCGATGCCGACAACATCGTGGCGCACACCACCAGGCACAGCGTGACGGTTTGCAGAGTTTTCTTCATGGCTGCCTTTTGAGGGTCGCTGTCGTTGACTGACCTGGCGCCGTTCAGAGGGTCCAGCCCGTGCTCACGGAAACGCCGCTGCTTCCTGGCCTTGGGCCATGTGCAAGCGCATCACCTGTTTCGCGCGATCACCGTCGCGGGCGTTCAAGGCGGCCATCAGGTCACGGTGTTCCTGCAGCGATGCGACCAGCCGGCCGTCCTTCAGCAAAGAATGGTGGCGATTCAACTTCATCACCTGGCGCAGGTCGGCCACCATCTGGTTGCGCCAGCGGTTGTCGGCGATCTCCAGCAGGCGCATGTGAAAACGCTCATTGGCCGCGAAGAAGGCGTCGGCATCGGACACCGCGACTTCGAGCTGCGCATGCAGCGCGGTCAGGTCGGCCAATTGCGCCTCGCTGGCTTGCTCGGCCACGATGCCGACGGCGTCGCATTCGAGCAGCGACAGCAGGTGGAAGACCTCCGACAGATCGCGCTGCGAGACTTCGGTGACATAAGCGCCGCGGCGCAGCTTCATCGTCACCAGGCCTTCGGCGGCCAGCACCTTCAAGGCCTCGCGCAGGGGCGTGCGGCTGGTGCCGTATTCGGCGGCCAGTGCTTGCTCGTCGATCCAGCTCCCCGGCGCCAATGTGTGCGCCATGATCTTCGAGCGCAGCCGTTCGGCCACCTGTTGGTACAGCGCCGACGAGGGCAGTGGCACCCGATCAGCGCCTGCGCTGCCGTCAGTCCTGCCGCGGGGTGCGGATGACTGGAGCGTTGGGTGAGGTGCGTCGATCGGGTTCATATGTAATGAGGTGCGTCAACCGCTGTTCTGTCTATAATTCAATTTTGAATTATGCATGATGCGCAACTTGCAAGCCAAAGTTCACATGCCTTGCTGCGGCCGCATGCCACGCCAAACGGAGCCTCTATGCCTGAACCCATGCACCTGAACTCCGACGCGCTGGGCACCTGGCAGAAGGCGGCGGCCAAGTCGGCGCCGGGCGGGCAGGTCGATGCGCTGAACTGGCACACCCCGGAAGGCTTGGTCGTCAAGCCGCTGTACACCGCGGCCGACCTGAAAGATCTGGCCTACACCGACACGCTGCCGGGCTTCCCGCCTTACCTTCGTGGCCCGCAGGCGACGATGTACGCGGTGCGCCCCTGGACGATTCGCCAATACGCCGGCTTCTCG
Source organism: Burkholderiales bacterium (assembly GCA_031427315.1). GTDB lineage: Bacteria > Pseudomonadota > Gammaproteobacteria > Burkholderiales > Burkholderiaceae_C > PBB1. The sequence goes on from JANPNF010000313.1 coordinate 6,772, forward strand.
ACCGCGGAAGCATCCAACGCGTTTTATCGCAAGGCGCTGGCCGCCGGCGGACAGGGTGTCAGCGTCGCCTTCGATTTGGCCACGCACCGCGGCTACGACAGCGACCATCCGCGCGTGACCGGCGATGTGGGCAAGGCGGGTGTCGCGATCGATAGCGTCGAGGACATGAAGATCTTGTTCCACGAGATCCCTCTCGACAAGGTCAGCGTGTCGATGACCATGAACGGCGCGGTGCTGCCGGTGTTGGCGGCGTACGTTGTTGCGGCCGAAGAGCAGGGCATTTCCATGGACATGCTTTCGGGGACGATCCAGAACGACATCCTCAAGGAGTTCATGGTCCGCAACACCTACATCTACCCGCCCGAGCCGAGCATGCGCATCGTCGGCGACATCATCGCGTACACGGCCAAGAAGATGCCGAAATTCAACTCGATCAGCATCTCGGGC
>JANPNF010000314.1:0-2227 GCA_031427315.1 Burkholderiales bacterium
GCCAGCAGCGCGCGGGTGTAGGCGTCTTGCGGGTTCGCGAAGATCTCGGCCACCGAACCACGCTCGCGCACCATGCCCTGACGCATCACAACCACCTCGTCGGCAATCTCGCCGACCACGCCCAGGTCGTGGCTGATGAACAGCATGCTCATCCGGTGGCGTGATTTCACGCTCGCCAACAGCTCCATGACCTGCCGCTGGATCGTCACGTCGAGCGCGGTGGTCGGCTCGTCGGCGATCAGCAGCTTGGGCTCGCATGACAGCGCCATCGCGATCATCACCCGCTGCTGCTGGCCGCCCGACAGCTCGTGCGGGTAGGCGCCGAGGCGCCGCTTCGGCTCGGGCAGGCCGACCTCGGCCAGCAACGCTTCGGCACGGGTCATCGCCTGCTTGGAACTCAGCCCCAGGTGTTTCATCAACGGTTCGCACAACTGCGCCCCGACAGTGAACACCGGGTTCAACGAACTCATCGGATCCTGGAACACGCAGGCGATCTCCTTGCCGCGCAGCGCCTGCAGCTCCTTGCGCGTGGCGGCCAGCAAATCGCGACCCTGAAAGCTGATCGCGCCGTGCCGCTCCGCGTTGTCGGGCAGCAGGTCCAGGATCGCCATCGCGGTGACGCTCTTGCCCGAACCTGACTCGCCGACGAGCGCCACGGTGGTGTGCTCGGGAATGCCAAAGCTGATGCCCCGCTCTTGTCCGTCCACGTGACGGCCGACCGCCCGCATGCGCTGCGCCAGGCCACCGCGCGATCCAGTACGAAACGTCACCCGCAAATCTTGCAGGCTCAGCAGCACTGGCGGTGGCGGTGGCTTCGTCATTCGAGCCCCCGCAATTTCGGATCGAGCGCGTCGCGCAGCGCATCGGTGAACAGCGAGAACGCGGTGACGAACACCGCCATGAACAGCGTCGCGGTGGCGAGCTGCCACCAGTAACCGAGCAGCAGCTCGACCTGCGATTCGGCCAGCATCGTGCCCCACGACACCTGGTCGATCGAGACACCCAGCCCGAGGTAGCTGAGGATCACCTCAGCCTTGATGAAACCCACCGTCAGCATCGACAGCTGCACCAGCACCACATGGCTGACGTTGGGCAGGATGTGGCGGAACATCCGCGAGGCCACGCTGGCGCCGATGGCTTCGGCCGCGCGCACATAGTCGCGCACCGCATGCTTCAGGAACTCGGCGCGCGCTAGGCGGTAGATGCCGGTCCAGCCGGTCAGCCCGAGGATCAGCACCACCGTGCCGGTACCACGGCCGAACACTGCCGCGAACGCGAAGATCAGCAGGATGCCGGGGATCGAGGTGAACACGTTGTAGACCCACTCCAGCACGTCGCCGATGCGCCCACCGAGAAAACCGCTCACGGCACCGAGGGCCGTGCCGATCGCGGTGGCCAGCAGCGCGGCGAGCAAGCCGACGAAGATCGAAATTTCGGCCCCCTTGATTGCCTTGGCCAGCACGTCGCGGCCGAGTCTGTCGCCGCCGAGTGGCAGCGTGTTGGCGCGCACCTCCTCGCTGACGTTGAGCTTCGACGCCCGCTCGGCCCATTCGGCATAGCGCGGCGCCAGCGGGTCGACCGCCGAGAGGTCCACCGGCGGGCCCTTGCCTTCTTCGATCAAGGCCACCGGCGACGCTGGCGTGGGCCCGAGAAAGGTCGGGTTCGCATACGGCACACCCACTTCGCGCTGCCAGTGCCCTGCCACCAAGCCGAGCGCCGACAGCGCGATCAGCACCAAGAACGCGATCACGATCGCCAGCGACACCAACCCCACACGGTCGCTGCGAAAGCGCCGCCACGCCGACGACCAAACACCTTCGGAGCGGCCGGCGGCGCGCGGCATCGCCGATGACGGCAGCACGGCACTCACTTCAATGACTCCACGGCACGCGGCGCGACCCACGACCTCTGGGGCGGTCGTGTGATGTGGGCGCGCGTGCCGCGGACACTGGGTACCTCCCTCCGCGAATGTCCCCCGGCTGCGCCTCCTCCTTGATTTCGCTGCGTGAGATACCCAGCGTCCCCGGCACGGGCCACGGTGCCTTGTATCTGCCGATGAGCCTCGGTGCTGACGGATCACGCTGACGGTGTGGTCTGCGCAGCGAAATCAAGGAGGAGGCCGCAGGCCGGAGGACATTTGCGGAGCAGAGCGCACCGTCGGCGTGATCACGCGCACCACCCGGCAGGCACGAGGTTAAAAGGTTCAGACTCACTTGAGCACCACCCG
>JANPNF010000315.1:0-3509 GCA_031427315.1 Burkholderiales bacterium
CTCGCGCTGATCGACGTGGTGATGATCTCCAACTTGCTGATCATGGTGATCGTCGGCGGCTACGAAACCTTCGTCTCGCGCATGGGTTTGGAAGATCACCCCGATCAGCCCGAATGGCTGAGTCACGTGAACGCCTCGGTACTGAAGGTGAAGCTGGCCACCGCGATCATCGGCATCAGTTCGATCCACCTGCTCAAGACCTTCATCAGCGCTGGCAACTACACCGAGAAGGTGCTGATGTGGCAGACGCTGATCCACGTCACCTTTTTGTTGTCCGCCATCGCGATCGCCGCAACCGATCGCCTGATGTCGAACTCGGTACCGCAACGACCGCATTGATTGCCATTTCGTCCGTGAGCCCCACCATGACCACCCTCCGCCACGACGACCTCGTCGAGTCGATTGCCGCTGCGCTGCAATACATCAGCTATTACCACCCAGCTGACTACATTGCCCACCTGGCGCGCGCCTACGAGGCCGAGCAGAGCCCGGCGGCCAAGGACGCCATTGCGCAGATCCTGACCAACTCGAAAATGTGCGCCGAAGCCGTCGGCCGATTTGTCAGGACACCGGCATCGTCAACGTGTTCCTGAAGATCGGCATGGACGTGCGCTTCGAGGGCTTTCCCGGCTCCATCGAAGACGCCATCAACTCGGGCGTGCGCCGTGGCTACCTGAACCCCGACAACGTGCTGCGCGCTAGCATCGTGGCCGACCCGCATTTCGAGCGCAAGAACACCAAGGACAACACGCCTGCGGTCGTCCACATGACGGTGGTGCCAGGCAACACGGTCGATGTGCAGGTCGCGGCCAAGGGCGGCGGCAGCGAAAACAAGAGCAAGTTCGTGATGCTCAACCCGAGCGACAGCCTGATCGACTGGGTAATGAAGACCGTGCCGACAATGGGCGCCGGCTGGTGCCCGCCGGGCATGCTGGGCATCGGCATCGGCGGCACCGCCGAGAAGGCGATGTTGATGGCCAAAGAAGTGTTGATGGACCCGATCGACATGCACGAGCTGAAAGCGCGCGGCCCGAACAACAAAACCGAAGAACTGCGCATCCAGCTGTGCGACCAGATCAACGCGTTGGGCATCGGCGCACAAGGACTCGGGGGCCTCACGACCGTGCTCGACGTGAAGATCGCGATGTACCCGACGCACGCCGCCAGCAAGCCTGTCGCGATGATCCCGAACTGCGCTGCCACCCGCCATGCGCACTTCGTGCTCGACGGCTCGGGCCCGGCCTACATCGACCCACCGAGCCTGGACCTGTGGCCCGACGTGCACTGGCAGCCCGACTACAACAAGAGCAGACGAGTAAATCTGAACACACTGACCAAAGCCGAGGTGGCGGGCTGGAAGCCGGGCGACACACTGCTGCTGTCCGGCAAGATGCTGACCGGCCGCGATGCGGCGCACAAGCGCATTCAGGACATGCTGGGGAAGGGTGAAACACTGCCAGTCGATTTCACCGACCGCGTCATATACTACGTCGGCCCGGTCGACACGGTGCGCGACGAGGTGGTGGGCCCCGCTGGCCCGACCACCGCCACGCGGATGGACAAGTTCACCGAGATGATGCTGGCCGAGACCGGCTTGATCGGCATGATCGGCAAGGCGGAGCGCGGCCCGGTCGGCATCGCCGCGATCAAGAAGCACCACAGTGCCTACCTGATGGCCGTCGGCGGCGCTGCTTACCTCGTCAGCAAAGCGATCAAGGCGGCCACGGTGGTGGGTTTTGCCGACCTGGGCATGGAGGCGATGTACGAATTCGACGTCACCGACATGCCGGTGACGGTCGCCGTCGACTCGAACGGCACCTCAGTGCACGACACCGGGCCGAAGAAGTGGCAGGCGAACATCGGCAAGATTCCGGTCGCGGTCGGCTGATGGTTTGAGCTCGCTGTGAATACTAGATGCTATGATGTTTACGCATCAACGCATCACGGAGTTCTTGTGCGCACCACGCTTGATCTGGACAACACAGCCCTCGAAGCCGCTCGCCAACTGGCGGCGCATCGTTCGCAGTCGCTGGGCAGCGTGGTCTCGGAATTGATCTTCAAAGGCCTGCGCGCTGACGCCCCTCCGGCACGCAAAGACGGGTTTCCTGTGTTTGCTGCACCAGCGGGCAAGATCATCACCCTCGATGAGGTGAAACGCGCCGAGGACGACGTTTGACGCGTGCTTCCCCCTTTACCGCCACCACCGTCTGGCTGCTCGACGCCAATCTGCTGATCGCGCTGACGCAGCAGGCGCACATCCACCACGCCGAAGCGCATGCGTGGTTTGTGCGGCAACCCGATCGGCTCTGGGCGACCTGCGCGCTGACCCAATTGGCCTTCGTGCGTTTGACCAGCAACCCCCAAGTCGTTGGCGAAGGCATCACGCCGGAGCAGGCGATGCAGGCGCTGGCTGCGATGACGACGAACCCGCAACATGCGTATTGGCATGACTCGCCCGAGCCGCTGGCGATGGCCACGCTGAACAGTGCGGCGCTGGTCGGTCATCGGCAGGTCACCGATGCTTACTTGCTCGGTCTGGCGGCGCACCAGCGGCAGTGCCTGGCCACACTGGATCGCGGATTGGTGTCGTTCGCGCAAGCGGTCGGGTTGAGCGCTCACGCGGAGCTGGTCAGCGGCAGCAGTTCACCGCTCAAGGAGCCCGCAGCGACCTACGAAGCGAAACGTGTTCGGCGTTGAGTTCTGTCGGTCGCCAGTTCGCTGGCTTCAAAGGCGCGAAGCGCAGCCGCGGTCAATCGGCTTGAGCAACCGTTGGGTTCGTGAGGATGCAAGACGCCTCATAGAATGGTGTGGTTATGAACTTGCGCGTGATGCTCCTGCTGTTGGTACTTGTCCTGGTCTGGTCCGGCCACACGGTCGACCGACCCGCGGGTGCTTCGGTATCGATCACGGTGGACCACCACGACGGTGAAACCGGCAGGACGGTGATGCATCAGGCTGCGGATTCAGAGGGCGGTGCATCGTCTGGCGTTCAAACGACGCAAGCCGCCGAAGAGGCTGTGATTGACCCGGTTGGTCTGTTGCTCAAGGACACCGACGCCCCGTCAACCTCGCTGTTGATGTCCTGGCCCGGTCCGTACGCGACCCTGGCCCGAATCGCGCCTTACCTGGACGGACCGCAGCGTCCGCCGCGCGCCACGCACCTCTGCGCGTGAGCCTCGTCGCGGCCTGAGCCGCGGCCCTTTCCTGCGAGGCAACTGCTGAGCCCCATCGGCATACCGCGTGCTCCGCACACACGGTGCGGCGCAGCTGCCATCGCCCTATTCGCTCCTCAGTCTGAAGGACTCAACATGAACACCACTTTCAACCCCTCTTCCATCGCGTCGGCCAGCCCGTCCGTTGTGGCCGAACGCAACCGCGTGCTGCGCAACACCTACTGGCTGCTGGCGCTGTCGATGGTGCCCACGGTGCTGGGCGCCTGGATCGGCGTGACCACTGGCATCGCCAGCATGATGTCGCCCGGCATCAGCCTGGTCGTCTTCCTGGCCGGC
>JANPNF010000316.1:0-2887 GCA_031427315.1 Burkholderiales bacterium
GCGGTGAACGGTTCGCCCAGCAGCAGCACGCTCATCAAGAGGGTCGACATCGGGCCGATCATCCCGGTTTGCGCCGCCAGCGTGGCACCCACCCGCTCGAGCGCCAGCATCATCAGCAGCACGGGGGCGAAGGTGCACAGCACCGCGTTCAGCACCGACAGCCAGATCACCTCGGGTGCGACCCCCATCGCCGACAGCGGACGCGACACCGCAAACTGCGCAATGCACAGCACACAGGCCACGGTGCTGGCCAAACCGGTGAGACGCAATGCGCCGAGCCGCCGCACCTCCTCGCCGCTGAGCACCAAATACACCGCGTAGCTGAGCGCGCTGCCGAACACCAGCGCGGCGCCCAACAGCGCATGCGGGCCGGTGTGCGTGATCTCCTGGCCGAACACCAGCAGCACACCGCCATAACTGACGGCCAGCGCCACCATCTGGCGACCCGTGACGCGTCGCTTGAACAGCACCACCCCCATGGCCAGCACCAGCGTTGGGTTCAGGTACAAGATCAGCCGCTCCAGGCTCGCGCTGATGTACTGCAAGCCCATGAAGTCGAGCGTGCTGGCGAGGTAGTAGCCGCTGAAGCCCAGGCCACACACCACCCACACGTCGCGCCGCTGCAACGCAGGCTTGCCGCGGCTGGCCCATACGCTCAACAACAGGAACAGCGGCAGCGCGAACAACATGCGGTACATGACCAGCGTGATCGCATCGACACCGTGGCGGTAGGCCAGCTTGGCGATGATGGCCTTGCCAGAAAACGCCACCGCACCGAGTGCGGCCATCAGCAGGCCCGGCCACAGCGTGGCCAGGGGCTCGCGCGGTGCCGGCGGGTTCAATCCCACGCGGGGGTCGCGCTCAGCACTTCCTGCAGCGTCGTCACACCTTCGGCCACCTTCATCGCGCCGGCCAGCCGCAGCGGCCGCATGCCGTCGAGCAAGGCCTGCTGGCGCAGCTTGAGGGCGTCGGGCACCGGCTGGATGCACTGTCGTGCGGCCTCGGTGACCGACAGCAATTCATACAGGCCGGTGCGTCCACGGAAGCCCGTCATTCGGCACTCCAGGCAGCCGACCGGCTTGCAGGGTTTGGCCTTGCCGCTGAGGCGCCAGGGCTTGACGAACGCCGCCAGGTCTTCGGTGCTGACCGACTCATCGGGCTGCTTGCAGGCCGGGCACAGCGTGCGCACCAGCCGCTGCGCCAGCACGCCGATGACAGTGGCACCGATCAAGTAAGGCGCCACGCCCAGATCGACCAGCCGAGTGATGGCCGAGGCCGCGTCGTTGGTGTGCAGCGTGCTGAACACGAGGTGACCGGTGAGTGCGGCCTGGATCGCCATTTCGGCGGTTTCGAGGTCGCGCACCTCGCCCACCATGATGATGTCCGGGTCCTGCCGCATCAACGCGCGCACGCCCTCGGCGAAGCCGAAGTCCAGCGCCGGCTGAACCTGCGTCTGGTTGAAGGCCGGCTGGATCATCTCGATCGGGTCTTCGATGGTGCAGACGTTGACCTCGTCGGTGGCCAGGCGCCGCAAGGTGGAGTACAGCGTGCTGGTCTTGCCCGAGCCGGTCGGCCCTGTGACCAGGATGATGCCGTTGGGCTGCGCCACCAGAGCCTCCCAGCGCTTGGCATCGTGCGTGCCGAAGCCGAGCGCCTCCAGCGGCTTGACGGTGGTGTCGGGGTCGAAGATGCGCATCACCATCTTTTCGCCGAAGGCGGTAGGCAAGGTCGACAGCCGCATCTCGACCTCGTCGCCGTCGGGGTTGCGCGTCTTGATGCGGCCGTCGAGTGGGCGGCGCTTCTCGATCACGTCCATGCGGCCGAGCAACTTGACGCGCGCGATCATCGCGTTCATGACGCCAGGCGGCAGTTGGTAGACGGTGTGCATCACGCCATCGATGCGAAAGCGGATCGCGCTCAAATCGCGCCGCGGCTCCAGGTGGATGTCGGATGCGCGCTGGTCGAACGCGTACTGCCACAGCCAGTCGACGACCTGCACCACGCCCTGATCATTTGCATCGAGCTGCTTGTTGGTGCGGCCGAGCTCGACCAGCTGCTCGAAGCTCGCGATCGCCGAGCTTTCGCCACTCTTGATCGCCGCGCGCACCGAGCGCGACAGGGTGTAGAACTCGGTCGTGTATTTCTGCAGTTCGAGCGGGCTGACCATGATCAGCTTCAGCGGCTTACGGGTGTGTGCCTCGATCTCGGGCACCCAGTCGATGGCAAAAGGCTCGCAGGTGGCCACGGTGACGTCGTTCGGGCCGACCTGCAGCGGCAGCGCACTGCGCCGCTCGGCGTAGTTGATCGACATCACGTCGGCGACGCGGCCCACGTCCACCTTCAGCGGGTCGATGCGCAGGTAGGGCATGCCGCAGCGCCCGGCGAGCCACCCGGTCAACGCCTCGACATCGAGCGGCTTGCCTGCGGCGCCCTTGCGCACCAGCCCGGCTGCACCCAGCCGCACCAGCGGATGCTGCGCGCTGTCGGCCGAGCCGAAGCGCTTGATCGTGCGCTCGGCGTCCTCGCGTTCAATCAGGTCGTCATCGCTCAACCAGTCCAGCAGGCGACGCCATTCCAGCTTGCCGGTGGGCGCTGGATCCACGGCAATGTCGGCCGCAGCGTCGGGGCCGGTCTGGCTGGTCTGGCGTTTGACGGGTCGTTCGACAGCGGGCATGACGGGTTTCTCAAGGGCTGCGGTTCGAGGGCGGGGCACGGGAAGGGATCAGCAAGGCCCTGCAGTGACCTTCGGCAGTGCACGCAACATCTTCAACCATTTTCGCGCAGGCAGGCCAGCGTGCGACGCGATGTGGTCGGCGCGCATCGCCAGCACATCGGCCGCGGGCCAGGCCGCGCCCTTCAGTGCCACGACGATGGTGTTGCCTTCGCG
>JANPNF010000317.1:0-28167 GCA_031427315.1 Burkholderiales bacterium
GCATATCGAGCAGATGCGGCTGTCTGCCACCAAAAGCTTGCTGGAGCGGCGCGATGTGGTGATCGTCGCCTCGGTGAGTGCGATCTACGGCATCGGCGCGCCGCAGGACTACTTGGAGATGCGGCTGGTGATGCGCACCGGCGGCAAGCAAAACCAGCGCGAGCTGATCGGCCAGCTGATCCGCATGCAGTACATCCGCAACGAAACCGACTTCTCGCGCGGCACGTTTCGGGTACGCGGCGACACGGTAGATATCTTCCCGGCCGAGCACTCGGAACTGGCGATCCGCGTCGAGCTGCTCGACGATGAGATCGAGTCGCTGAGCCTTTTCGACCCGCTTACGGGGCGCATCCGCCAGAAGATCCCGCGCTTCGTGGTTTACCCATCGAGCCATTACGTGACGCCGCGCGACAAGGTAGTCAACGCGATCGAGACCATCAAAGACGAGTTGCGTGAGCGCGTCGCTGAGCTGGTCGGTGCCGGCAAGCTGGTCGAGGCACAGCGGCTGGAGCAGCGCACCCGCTTCGATTTGGAAATGCTGCAGGAGATCGGCCACTGCAAGGGCATCGAGAACTACACCCGGCACCTGTCGGGCGCGGCGCCGGGGCAGCCGCCATCGACGCTGGTCGACTATTTGCCGAAAGATGCGCTGATGTTCCTCGACGAGAGCCACGTGATGATCGGCCAACTCGGCGGCATGTACAACGGCGACCGCGCGCGCAAGACCACACTGGTCGATTACGGCTTTCGATTGCCGAGTGCGCTCGACAACCGGCCGCTGCGCTTCGAGGAATTCGAGACCAAGATGAGGCAGCTGATGTTCGTGTCGGCCACTCCCGCTGCCTACGAGCAGCGCACCGCCGGCCAGGTCGTCGAGCAACTGGTGCGACCGACCGGGCTGATCGACCCGATGGTCGAGGTGCGGCCGGCGACGCATCAGGTGGACGACGTGCTGCAGGAAATCCGCATCCGCGTTGATTTGAGCGAGCGGGTGTTGATCACCACACTCACCAAGCGCATGGCCGAGCAGTTGACCGATTACTTGAGCGACAACGGCTGCAAGGTGCGCTACCTGCACAGCGACATCGAAACCGTTGAGCGCGTTGAAATCTTGCGCGATCTGCGGCTGGGTGTGTTCGATGTGCTGGTCGGCATCAACCTGTTGCGCGAGGGGCTGGACATTCCTGAGGTGAGCCTGGTGGCGATCCTCGACGCCGACAAGGAAGGCTTTCTGCGGGCCGAGCGCAGCCTGATCCAGACCATCGGCCGCGCGGCGCGCAACGTCAATGGCCGCGCGATCTTGTACGCCGACAAGATCACCGAATCGATGCGCAAGGCGATTGATGAGACCGAGCGCCGCCGCAACAAGCAGATCGCGCACAACACGTTGATGGGCATCACGCCGCGCACCATCAACAAGAAAATCAAAGAGCTGATCGACGGCGTTTATTCAGAGAAATCCGACAAGGGCGCGGGCAAAGACGCGCTGCGGTCGGCCGACGTCGAGGCGCTGTCGGAGAAGGACCTCGGCAAGCGCATCAAGCAGCTGGAAAAGCAAATGCTCGACCACGCGCGCAACCTCGAATTCGAAAAGGCTGCGCGGGCGCGCGATCAGCTGGCGCTGCTGCGCGAGCAGGCCTTCGGCGCGCCGGGCACCGACAACATTTCGGTGCTGGTGGCCAAGCCCTGAGGCGCACCCTCAGGGCACGGTCAGCCAGATCTCGTTGCGCCGCAGAAACCACGGCATGAACGGCGGGTTGTAGCGCGAGAACACCGGCTCGGCGGTGGTGTCGATGCCGGCGGTTTTCAGCACCGAGCGCAGCTGGGCCAGGTGTTCGGCGTAGTTGGCCGCGGACCAAAACCCTGAGTAGCGGATCACGGCGATGCGGTTCGCAGGCACCTCGCGCACGCTCACCCGGGAGTCGATCGGCTCAGGCGCCGTGGCCAGCGTCACGCCCTTGGGCAGCACGAACTGGATGAGGTAGCTGCCGGCCGCACCCGGCACCGCGGCCTGTGTCACCGGCGCGGTCATCTCCAGCCGCTGCGGTGTCGCCACCTGAGTGACAGGCGCCGTCATCTCGAATTTTTTCTCGCCCTTGTTTTTGCCGAAGATGTAGCCCGCGAGGATCGGGAAGGCCAGGTTGCCCGCCTCCTCGGCATCGGCGTCGATGCGCACTTCGGCCACCACATAGGGCGCGTACTGCCGAACTTCGACATCGCCCACGGTGCGGACCACCTCATAGGCGGGTTCCTCGATGGCGTGCGACAACAGCGGGGCGGTGAGCACCACGAACGAAACCAGGGCACGCAACAAAAATGAAGTCATGCCGCAGTGTCGCTCACCAGAAAACGGCAGGCCGCCCCGAGGTCTCTTGCGTCTTCAACGCAGCAGCGCCTGGGGGCTCACAAGCAATCCGGCGCCTGCACGGCCTGCAGCACGACCTGCGCATAGCCCTCGCGGTCGCGGTGCCTGAACCACCACACCGCGCCTTTTTTGATCGACCATTCCTGCGGCACATCGGCTAGCAGGTGCGCTGCGACCAGGCCGAGCGTGGGCTGATGGCCGATCACCAGCACCGGCTCGGTCGACTCGGGCCAGCGGGCGGCTTTCAGCAACGCCTCGCCGCTGGCATCGGGCGCCAGCGACTCCAGCGTCTTGAAGTTTTTGCCCAGCGCTTTGGCGGTCTGCTGGCAGCGCCGAGCCGGGCTCACCAGCACCCGTGTGCCTTGGGCCAGCCGCTGGCTCAGCCAGTCGGCCATGCGGGCGGCTTGCCGTTCGCCCTTTGCAGTCAGGCTGCGATCCAGGTCGTTTTGCCCCTCTTTGATGAGGTGCGATTCGGCGTGACGCCACAGGATCAGATCCATCGCCTCAGCCTCCAGGAGGTGCCGCTGGCGCATGGGACGGCGGCTGAAAGCGCTTGATCAACGCCTGCTGCGCACTCACACCGTGGCTGTCGATGCGCGCGAAAGTGCCATCGCTGTGGAGCAGCCACGCATCGCGGCGGTCGTGCAGGTAGGGCACCAGGCACTCGTCGATCACGCGCTGGCGCAGCCTGGCGTCGCGCACCGGCCAGGCCACTTCGATGCGGCGCAGCATGTTGCGGCTCATCCAGTCGGCACTCGACAGGTAGAGCACCTCGTCGTCGTCACCCGGGCCCCAGCGGAAATACATCACCCGAGAGTGCTCCAGGAAGCGCCCCACCACCGAGCGCACGCGGATGCGATCGGTGAGCCCAGGCACGCCGGGGCGCAGCACGCAGGCACTGCGCACGATCAGATCGATGTCGGCCCCCGCCTGGCCTGCACGCACCAGCGCGGCGATGAGCAAGCGGTCGGTCAGCGCGTTGATCTTCACAATGATGCGGGCGGGCTGGCCGCCACGTGCCGCATCGGCCACCCGGTCGATGGTGTGGAGCAGCCGACGGTGCATGGTGAAGGGCGCCTGCAACATCTGGCGCAGCGGCTTCATCTTGCCCAGGCAGGCCAGTTGCTGAAACACGGCATCGACATCGGCGGTGAGGTCGGCATCAGCCGTCAGGTAGCTGACGTCGGTGTAGAGCCGCGCTGTTTTCGGGTTGTAGTTGCCGGTGGACAGGTGGGCATAGCGGCGCAGCCGCGCGGTGGCGTTGGTCTGGGCGGCGGTGGCGCCAGAGGCCGAAAACTCGCGCCGCGTCACCAGCAGCAGCTTGGCGTGCGTCTTCAGGCCCACCACGCCGTAGACCACCTGCGCGCCCACCGCTTCCAGGCGCTCTGCCCAGTTGATGTTGGCCTCTTCGTCGAAGCGCGCTTTCAGCTCGACCACCACCATCACCTCCTTGCCGCGCCGCGCCGCCTCGATCAGCAAGTCCATCAATGGCGACTCGCTGCCGGTGCGGTAGATGGTCTGCTTGATGGCGAGCACGGCCGGGTCGTTGACCGATTCGCGCAGGAACTGCACCACGGGGTCGAACGACTCGAAGGGGTGATGCAGCAGCACGTCGCCCCGGCGCAGCCCGGCGAAGATGGATTGGTCGCGCGGCAGTCGCTTGTCGGGCCAGGCGCCCTCGTGCGGTGCGAATCGCAGCGCTGGTGCGGTGTGGCGGTCGCCTGAGCCTGACAGGGCGCCGGACTGGTCGACCACCTGGTCGATCAGCTGGTTCAGGCGCACCAGGTTGACCGGCCCGTTGACCCGGTACAGCGCGGCTTGCGGCAGTTGGAACTGTTCGAGCAAAAACTCCGACAACTCTGGCGGGCAGGTGTTGACCACCTCCAGGCGGATCGCCTGCCCGAAGTGGCGCGAACTCAGGCCCGACCGCAGCGCCTGGCGCAGGTTCTTGACGTCGTCTTCGTCGACTTCGAGGTCGGAGTCGCGGGTGACGCGGAACTGCGAGAACGTGGTGACTTCGCGACCAGGAAACAGCTCGGCGAGGTGCGCGCGGATCACGCTGGTCAGCAGCACAAAGGCCTGCTTGCCAGGCGCCAGCGCCTGCGGCAAGCGGATGACCCGCGGTAGCACGCGCGGCACCTTGACGATGGCGATGGTGTTCTCGCGGCCGAATGCATCCTTGCCGCCCAGGCGCACGATGAAGTTCAGCGCCTTGTTGGCGACCAGCGGAAACGGGTGCGACGGGTCGAGCCCGATCGGCACCAGCAGCGGGCGCACCTGCTTTTGAAAAAACTGCTCGACCCACTCGCGTTGTGCCCGGTCGCGCTCAGCATGATTCAAGATGACGATGCCCGCGCGATTGAGCAACGGCGTCAGCTGGTCGTTGAACGCGGTGTACTGTTCGTCGATCAGGCGATGGGCCTCGGCCGTGATGGCCTGCACATCGGCGTCGGTGACGCCGGCGTTCGGCAGGCGCGAGGCCTCCAGGTAGTCGGCAAACCGAACCTCGAAGAACTCGTCCATGTTCGACGAAACGATGCAGATGTAGCGCAGCCGTTCCAGCAACGGTACATCGTGCCTCAGGGCCTGCGCCAACACGCGGCGGTTGAACTCCAGCATCGAAGTTTCACGCCCCAGCATCGGCTCAGTCTCCCCCGCGGTGAGTGCTGTGGCCGATTCAGCAGCTGCAGCGTTTTCGGCAGAGGCACTCAAGGAGGGATCAGTACTCATGTTCCTAGTTTAGGGAGGTTGCCAGCGACGCAGACGGCTGTCGGCAAGGTCAGTGGCGCAGGGCTGCTGTCAGGAGACTGCCATGTCGGCATCGGCCACGCCGTACACCGCAGGGGTTGCTGCCGCACTGGGCTGCAACTCGCGGGCGGGGGGCATTGCACTGGCGAGACGAGGGGGCTCGCTCCAGTCGATGATCTCAAGCCGTCCGTCGGCGTGTTCGACGAGGGCAGTGAGGCTCTCGACCCAGTTGCCGTCGTTGGCGTAGGTGATGCCGTCGATCTCGCGCAATTCGGCATGGTGGATGTGTCCGCAGACCACGCCGTGAGCCCCGCGACGCCTGGCCTCGCGCGCCACGGCCACCTCGAAATCGCCGATGAAGTTGACCGCGCGTTTGACCTTGAATTTGAGGTACTTCGACAAGCTCCAGTAAGGCAGCCCCAGCCGCGCACGCATCGAGTTCAGGTGGCGGTTGAGCTTGAGCGTGAATTCATACAACGTGTCGCCCACGTGGGCCAGCCACTTGGCACGCTGGATCACGCCGTCGAACAAATCGCCGTGGATGACCCACAGGCGGCGGCCATCGGCGGTTTCGTGCATCCAGTCTTCAGCCACTTCGATGCCGCCGAAGTCATGGCCAAGATAGCGGCGGGCAAACTCGTCGTGGTTGCCCGGAATAAACACCACTCGGGTTCCTTTGCGCGCCTTGCGCAACAGTTTTTGCACCACGTCGTTGTGCGACTGCGGCCAGTACCAGCTGCGCCGCAGCTGCCAGCCGTCGATGATGTCGCCGACCAGGAACAAGTGGTCGCTGTCGAAGTACTTCAGGAAACCGAGCAACGCTTCTGCCTGACAGCCTGGCGTGCCCAGGCGCAAGTCGGAGATCCAAACGCTGCGGTAGTGCTGTTTCGACTCGCCGACCGCCTCCGAGGGCTCTGGTCCGACGTTGTCGGTCGCTGCGCAGCGGGCCTGGGAATCGGTCCACGCGCGCAGCAGGGGCAAATCGCGTTGCATGAGCCCGGAGAATGCTGCGCGCGTGTGACGCGGGCGTAGCGGTGGCATGACGCCGCAGCGACAGTCGTGATGCGGCAACAGGGCGGCGCACCGGCGATACCATCCGACACCGCTAACCCTCGACGCTGCTGTCTCGCCCTGCCCATGTCCCCGCCCAATCCCAGTCACCCTCCCGATCGCACTCACGTGCTGGCCGACAAGGCTTTTGTGTTGTTGCTGTTCGCGGTGTCGCTGGCCTTCGGCTGGATCCTGTGGCCCTTTTTCGGCGCGCTGTTCTGGGGCGTGGTGCTGGCCATCTTGTTTGCGCCGCTGCACCGGCGGGTGCTGGCCCGGCTCAACGGACGTGAGTCACTTGCGGCATTGGCCACGCTGGCGCTGATCGTGCTGATCGTGCTGCTACCGCTGGCGTTCCTCACGGCATCGCTGGTGCGTGAAGGCGCGGGTGTCTACGAGCGCATGCAGTCGGGCGAGCTCGACTTCGGACGCTATTTCGACCAGATCATGCAGGCGCTTCCTTCATGGGTCACGGATCGGATGAATCAGTTCGGCCTGGGCAATGTCGCAGCGCTGAAACACAAGCTCAGCACCGCGGTCACGCAGGGCACCAGCCTGATCGCGGCGCAGGCGCTCAGCATCGGCCAGAACACCTTCGAGTTCATCGTCAATTTTTTCATTACGATTTACTTGGTGTTTTTCTTGCTGCGTGATGGGGCGAGCCTGGCCGGCAGCATCAATGCGGCGATCCCGCTCGACGAGCACGTCAAGCGAGAGTTGCGCCTCAAGTTCACCACGGTGATTCGCGCTGCGGTGAAAGGCAATGTGGTCGTCGCGATCGCGCAAGGCGCGCTCGGCGGTCTGGCGTTCTGGTTTCTGGGTGTCAACGGCGCCTTGCTGTGGGCTGTGGTGATGGCCTTCTTGTCGCTGCTGCCGGCCATCGGCGGCGGCCTGGTGTGGTTGCCGGTCGCGCTGTATTTTCTGGTGACAGGGGCAGTCTGGCAAGGCATCGGATTGATCGCTTACGGCGTGCTGGTGATCGGCATGGTCGACAACGTGCTGCGGCAGATCCTGGTCGGCAAGGACACCAAAATGCCCGATTACGTGGTGCTGATTTCGACGCTCGGCGGCATGGCCGTGTTCGGTCTGAACGGTTTCGTTATCGGCCCGGTGATCGCCGCGATGTTCATGGCGGTGTGGGGCATCTGCATTACGGCTCGGGCGGGCGAGCGATGAGGCCAGCGCGCTGGCGCTGCAGCGCCGCAGCGGCAGCAGTGTTGGCCTCGGTGCTGGGCGCCGGATGCGCTACCACCACCTCGGTGGTCGACGCGTCCCCTGATGCCGCGCCGAGCTTGTTTCACGTTGCCGCGGACAAGGCCGGCCTCTACATCATCCGCAGCGAGCGCGTCGGCGGCGCCATTCCGATTGATGTGTTGATCGACGGAAAACGCCTGGGCGCAACCGTCGCCAGGTCCTACCTGTACGCGGTGGTGAAGCCGGGCGTCCACACCGTGGATTCGCTTGGTGACATCCGCAACACGCTGCAGGTCGAGGTGAAGCCGGGCACGATCACCTACCTGTCCCAGGGGGTGGAGCTGGCGTACCTGAGCTCGCCGCGAACGCGTCTGCGCCCGGTGAGTGATGCACAGGGCCGAGAGTGGGTGATGGAATTGAAACCGGCGCCGCTGCGCTGAGCGGGCTGGGTTGGGCGTGAGCCGGCCTCAGGCCAGCAGCGAGCCGCCTCGACCGGCGCGTTGCACGCTGCCCTGCGCGTCGTAAACGGCAGGCGCCTCGCGGGGCAGCAGCACGTCGATGGCGCGGTCGAGAGCAGCGGTGGCGCGAGCCAGGCTTTCGCGTTGCGCAGCGACCGTGCCGCTCGCACTGGCGAGCCGACGTCGCAGCGCAGGCGGCACCGGACCGCTGCGCGCGGCGCGTGAAAAATGATCGACCGCGCTCGACAGTGCGCGATGCAACTCCGACGCGTGCAAATCGATCGATTGCAAATCGCGCGCCTGCAAAGCAGCACTCAGCGACGCCAGCCGGTGTTCCACTGCACTGAGTGTTGTCTCCAGTGCCGGATCTGCGGCAGCCTGCTTTGACAGCGGAGTCAGGGCGGAGGGGTTAAGACGCTTCGACGGCGACGAATTCATGGGGGGTGCGGCGAGGCGGTTTGGTCAGGACTCGGGGGTGCTCTTTTTCAGCAGCTCAGCGGCGTTCGCGATCAGCTTGTCGGCAATGGCGTCGGCGTCGATCTTGAAGTTGCCTTTATCGATCGCCTGCGAGATGCGTTCGACCTTGGCGCTGTCGAATTCGGCGGCGCTTGTGGATCCCGATCGCAGGCTGGCCGCGGTGCTCGACAAGGCCACCTGAGCGCTTGCCTCGGTCGATGCCACGGCGGCGGCGTCACCGCTGCTGCGGGTGTTCGCCGGAGCCGCGGCAGGTCCTGTCGCGGTGCTGGCCACAGGGATACCCTGGGCCTTGTTGGTGGTACTTCCGATGGTCATGAGGGTCTCCAGGCGGGCGGCGGAGTGAAAAGAATTTTCAACATGATCGCTATATCGGCCGCGCTGGCGTGGACTTTAGGACTTTTCGACTGCATGCCTTCAAGGCGCATCGGTGCCGTGACAACGTGCGCGGGCCCGCTCACAGCGACAACTCCACCACCCGCGTGCCCACCGGCGTGCCGGTGACCACCTGGCCGTTGTCGGTGCGCACCCGCGCGCTCTGGCCTTCGATGCCTGGCGTCAATGCCTGGCCGTTGCCCGCCACGCTGAAGCCGGGCCCGCTGGCCAACACCTTGACCGAATCACCAGCGGCAAACCACATACGCGGCTTCAGATCGGTTTGCCGCAAGCCGCGCCCTGCGGTCAACGCGCGGGTGAGCGTGCGGCCCACCGCGAGCGAGGGATTGGTGACCACGGCCGCGTTGTCTTCAGCGACATCCACCTCGGCCATGCGCAGATCCTCCTCGCGCAAAGTGGCACCGGCGGGCAGCGGCAGCACTGCCACCAAGGCGTTGCCGAAAACACGCACGGTGATCGGCAAGTAAACGTTCCAGGGCCGGGCGCCTTGCGCGCAGCGCAACCCGATGCGCGCCTTGCCCCACAGCCGCATGCCGGGCGGCAGATACGGTTCGATGCGCTCGCACGGTGCGAGCTTCAGCCGCGGATCCAGCGCACCGACCTGCACCTCGAAGCGCTGTGGCTTGTCGGCCGCGACTGCCGCCGGACCGGCCACAGCGTTGACGCGCGCCGGTGCGGTCTGTTGCGTGGCGTGCAACGCCAATTCACGCACCTGCTCCAGCAGTGCGGCATCGACCGCTGCCTCGACAGATGGCTGGGCCACGCTGCTTGCGGGCAGGCTCAACGCCAGCAGGCTGGCGACGAGCAGGCCCCCACCGCGGAGGGTGTGCAAACAGAGGTGGGCGCGACAAATTCTCATGCCTGCACTCTAGGCAGGACCTGTCGCGCCAAAGGCTGCGAATAGACGGCGAAACCCGGGCTTGTTCCCGCTTATGTTTGGCCTGGAGCATCCAGACAATGACTGCACAGCCAGCCTTCGGGAGTGACCCATGCTGAACCAGCTCACCAGTTCCATCGACTTCCAGGGTCAGGCCCTGACCCTGCGGGCGGAGCGGCAGCGTTTGATCGCCAGCAACATCGCCAACGCCGACACGCCGGGGTATGTGTCGCGTGACATCAATTTCGCGCAGGCGCTGCGCGACGCCACCGGTGGCTCCACACCACGCGTCGGCACCGTCGGCCTGCTCAACACCACGCAGGCCGGTCACATCGCCGGCAGCGGCGCCTCACCCACTTCGGCCAACCTGCAGTATTCGAATGCCAGCCAAACCAGCCTGGACAACAACACCGTCGACATGGACCGCGAGCGCGCCAGCTTCGTCGACAACTCGGTGAAGTACGAGGCGACGCTGAGGTTTGTCAACGGCTCCGTGCGCACCATGCTGGACGCGATCAGAGGAGCGCAGTCATGAGCCCGCAGGGCCGCCAGGGGCCACAGGGGGGACCCTTTGAATCCCTTGGCGATAGCTCCCGCTCGGCGGGACAGCACGAAGTGCGAAGGGTGCACCCATGAGCATGATGAACATCTTCAACGTGGCGGGTAGCGCGACCAGCGCGCAAAGCCAGCGGCTGAACATCGTCGCGTCGAACCTGGCCAATGCCGACACCGTGGCCGGGCCCGATGGCAAAGCCTACAAGGCGCGGCAGGTCACCTTTCAGACGCAGTTGATGGGCACCGCCGGTGGCAACGCGGGCGCAGCCGGTGTCACGGTGAGCAACATCACCGAAGACCAAACACCAGGTCGCCGGGTGCTGGACCCGAAGCACCCGAGCGCCGATGCTGATGGCTACGTGACCTACAGCAATGTCAATGCGGTCGAAGAAATGGTCAACATGATCTCGGCCTCCCGCTCGTACCAGAACAACGTCGAGGTGATGAACACCGCCAAGACGCTGCTGCTCAAGACCCTGCAGATGGGCAATTGAGCCCGTCGCCGCACCCGAGAACACTGCCATGGCCATCGATTTCTCGACCCTCAACAAGTCGTCCACTACCGCGAACACCGCCGGCGCATCGTCGTCGTCCGCCACAACGGCGGCCGACGATCCCGGGTCGCAAGACCGTTTTCTGAAGCTACT
This sequence comes from Burkholderiales bacterium, assembly GCA_031427315.1. Lineage (GTDB taxonomy): Bacteria > Pseudomonadota > Gammaproteobacteria > Burkholderiales > Burkholderiaceae_C > PBB1. The sequence goes on from JANPNF010000317.1 coordinate 10,762, forward strand.
GATCACGCAGATACAAAACCAGGACCCGCTCAGCCCGATGGACAACGCGCAGGTGACGTCGCAGATCGCGCAGATCAACACCGTCAGCGGCATCGAGAAGCTCAACACCACGGTGCAGGGCTTGACGGGGCAGTTCACCCAGCTGCAGGCACTGCAGAGTGCATCACTGGTCGGCCGCGACGTGGTCGTGCCGGGCAATGTGCTCGACATCGCCAGTGGCGTCGGGCAGGGCGGCTTCGAGCTGTCGGGTCCGGCCGACGCGGTGAAGCTCGATGTGCTGTCGCCAGCGGGCCAGGTCATCGACAGCATGGTGCTCGGCGCGCTCGGCTCGGGCAGCCACAGCTTCAACTGGCCGGCCGGCACCGCCACCAACGACAGCGGCCTGAAATTTCGTGTCACCGCCACCAGCGGCAGCGTGAGCAGCACGCCGACCCTGCTGATGCGCGACCGTGTCAATGCGATAAACACCACCGGCAACGCTTTAAACCTCGAACTGCAGAACGCCGGCAGCGTGCCCTACAGCAGCGTGCGCGCGTTGAACTGACGCGCGCCCCCGCCACCAACGTCTCCTTCCCCTTTTCCCCCTACCGTTTTTTCTCACAGCCACATCGGCCACCACCCCTTCTCAAGGACACACCATGGGCTTCCTACAAGGTCTTTCCGGTCTGAATGCCACCAGCAAAAATCTGGATGTCATTGGCAACAACATCGCCAACGCCAACACCTACGGCGCCAAGTCGTCGCGCGCTGAATTTGCCGATGTCTACGCCAATTCTCTCAACGGGGCCGGTGGCAGCAACGTCGGCATCGGCGTCAACCTGGAGACAGTGGCGCAACAGTTTGCGCAGGGAAACATCTCGAAGACGGCCAACCCGCTCGATCTGGCCATCAACGGACGCGGCTTTTTCCAGGTACAGCGCCCCGATGGTGACACCGCTTACACCCGCAACGGTCAGTTCAAGCTGGACCGTGAAGGGTTTGTTGTCGACAACATCGGCAACAAGCTGCAGGCCCAGCCGTGGAACGACGCGGTAGGTCATGCGGCCGGCGATCCACAACCGATCCGATTGCAGGCCGGGCTCGGCGCCCCCGTGGCCACCGGAACGGGGAGCGACCCCACCCTGCGCGGCATTCGCATGGGAATCAATCTCGATGCCACCAAAGCAATACCTGCCGCGCCGCTGTCATTCGATCAGCCCGCCAGCTACAACTACGCCACCTCGCAGACGCTGTACGACGGCCAGGGCGCGCCGTTGACGATGAACTATTACTTTCGCAAGGCGGCTGTCAATTCTTGGGACGTCTATGCCACCGTGAATGGCCAACCTTTCGATGGCCCGTCACCCGCCACCGGCAAGGTCAGCACGCTGACGTTCGACTCGACCGGCGCGCTGACGGGGCCGACCACTTCTCCGACCATCAATGTTGTTGATCCCCGGGTGACGCCGTCGGCCACGCTATTTGCTGCCTTGCCGGTCAGTTTTTCCGGCAGCAGCCAGTACGCGTCCGGATTCAGCGTCAGCCAACTCCAGCAGGACGGCTTTGCTTCAGGCCAGCTGACCGGCATCGCCTTCGACGACTCGGGTGTGGTCAAGGCCACTTACTCGAATGGCCGCACGCAGAACCTCTCGCAGCTGCAGCTGGTCGATTTCACGAACCTCCAGGGCCTGCAGCCCATGGGTGCAAACCTGTGGCGGGCGACCTATGCCTCGGGCGATCCCTCCAGCGGTGGGCCTCCCGGCACCGGCACCTACGGTGCGTTGCAGGCGGGTGCGCTTGAAGAGTCCAACGTCGATCTGACGGGAGAGCTGGTCAACCTGATCACTTCGCAGCGCCTGTACCAGGCCAACGCGAAGACCATCTCTACGCAAGATCAGGTGTTGCAGACGCTGGTGAACATTTGATCCGATCGCGTCTAAACCGCATTCTTCGAGGAGCTCGCGATGGACCGCATGATCTACCTGTCGATGTCCGGCGCCAAGGCCACGCTGCAGCGCCAGGATGTGCTGGCGAACAACTTAGCGAACGTGTCGACCAATGGCTTTCGCGCCGAACTGCAAGCTTTTCGGGCGGTGCCGGTGCAAGGCAGCGGTGCGAGCACGCGCGTCTACGCGCTCGAATCGACGCCCGGCTACGACGCCACGCCGGGCCCGGTGTCTGCCACCGGTCGCAACCTCGACGTGGCGGTGCAGGGCAACGCCTGGTTGGCAGTTCAGTCGCTCGACGGCACCGAGGCCTACACCCGTGGCGGCTCGTTCGACGTCTCGGCCGACGGCACGCTGACCACGCGCAGCGGCTTGAGCGTGCTGGGTGACGGCGGGCCGATTCAGGTGCCGGCCCACAGCGAGGTGTCGATTGCCGGCGACGGCACCATCAGCGCTCGCACCGGCAACCAGCCGCCGCAGGCCGTCGGCCGGCTCAAGCTGGTGACGCCAGAAGTACCGCTGATACGCGGCGAGGACGGCCTGTTTCGCGGCGCCGATGGGGGCGATTTGTCCGCCGACGCCACCGCGCGCGTGCAAGACGGTGCGCTCGAAGGCTCGAACGTCAGCCCGGTCGGCACGATGGTGGCGATGATCTCCGCCGCCCGCCAGTTCGAAGCGCAGATGAAGTTGATGCAGACCGCCAAGGAAGACGAGACCGCCGCCGCGCAGCTGCTTTCCATCAATTGAGCGCCCTCGCGCGCCACCTGTAACCCTCACCCAGGACCCTGACCATGATTCGTTCGCTGTGGATCGCCAAAACCGGCATGGAAGCGCAACAGACGCAGCTCGATGCCATCTCGCACAACTTGGCCAACGTCTCGACCAACGGCTACAAAAAGTCGCATGCGGTGTTCGAAGACTTGATGTACCAAAACCTGCGGCAGGCCGGTGGCAACAGCAGCGAGCAGACCACCTTGCCGACCGGCCTCCAGCTGGGGCTGGGCACGCGTGCGGTGGCCACCGCGCGCAGCTTTGCGCAAGGCAGCTTGCAGCAGACAACCAACCCGCTCGACGTGGCGATCAAGGGCAATGGGTTCTTCGAGATCCAGCTGCCCGACGGCACCACGGGCTACACGCGGGACGGCGCGTTCCAGGTCAACGCGCAAGGTCAGTTGGTGACCGACAACGGCTACATCGTCAACCCCGGCATCACTGTCCCGACCAACGCCTACAGCGTGACGATTGCGGCCGACGGCACGGTGAGCGTCACGACGCAGGGACAGACGCTGCCGCAGACGGTCGGGCAGCTCCAACTGACCAACTTCGTGAACCCGGCCGGCTTGGAGCCGAAGGGTCAGAACCTGTACGCCGAAACCGCGGCCTCCGGCACGCCGAACACCGGAGCGCCCGGCACCACCGGCCTGGGGCAGCTGCAGCAGGGTTTCGTCGAAACCTCCAACGTCAATGTCGTCGAGGAGCTGGTCTCGATGATCCAGACGCAACGCGCTTACGAATTGAACTCGAAGGCGATCAGCACCTCGGATCAGATGCTGCAACGACTGGTGCAGCTGTGATGAGCGTGGCCACTTGCCTGCGCCCACTCGGCGGCGTCGCTGTCGCGCTCTCTGTCTTGCTCGCGATTTCCAGCCTGTCGGGCTGCGCAGCGCTCGGGCTCAGCCATTCGGTCGAGGTGGCGATGCCGACCCACGCCGCGCCGCTGCCAAGCGCCTCACCGACCGCCGTCAACGGTGCCATTTTCCAGGTCTCGCAGTACCGGCCGCTGTTCGAGGATCACCGCGCCCGATTGGTCGGTGACACGATCACCGTCCAGATCATCGAAAAGGTCTCGGCCACGCAAAAGAGCACCAGCACGATCGACAAATCGGGCAAGGTCAGTGCGGGCCTCAGTGCGGTGCCGCTGCTGCCGGCGAGCCTGCTTGGCCGCACGAGCGCCAGCGGCAACTCGGCCAACACCTTCGAAGGCAAGGGCAGCACCGAGAACACCAACAATTTCTCCGGCGTGATCACCGCGACTGTCACCGACGTGCTCCCCAACGGGCATCTGCTGATCTCCGGTGAGAAGCAGATCGGTGTCAACGACAACGTCGACGTCTTGAGGTTCTCCGGGCAAGTCGATCCGCGGTCGATTCAGCCTGGCAATTCGGTGGCCTCGGCGCAGATTGCCAACGTCCGGCTGGAGCACAAAGGCCGTGGCGCGCAAGCCGAAGCCCAGATAATTGGCTGGTTGGCACGGTTCTTTTTGACCGTTCTGCCGATTTAAGTTTGCTCAGAATTGGATGCATCAAGGGGTGCATCCGGACATGAACAGTAGAAAAAGAGGGTGGGGCGCGGGGCTCTGGATGGCATTTGCTGTTGCCATTGCCGTCATCGGTTGGGCCGAGCCGGCTCGCGCCGCCCGCCTGAAGGAAGTCGCCTCGGTGCAAGGCGTGCGCAGCAACTCGCTGGTCGGCTACGGCCTGGTCGTCGGGCTCGACGGCACGGGCGACCAGACCACCTCGGCCCCCTTCACCACCCAGAGTCTTGCGTCGCTGCTGCAGCAGCTCGGGGTGACGATTCCGGCAGGCACCAGCATTCAGCTGAAAAATGTGGCGGCGGTGATGGTGACCGCCCAGTTGCCGGCATTTGCCCAACCCGGCCAGACAATCGATGTCAATGTGTCGTCGCTCGCGAACGCCAAGAGCCTGCGCGGCGGCATGCTGATCGCCACCCCGCTCAAGGGCGCCGACGGACAGATCTACGCCTTGGCGCAGGGCAATTTGATCGTCGGCGGCGCTGGTGCGGCGGCTGGCGGCTCCAAAGTACAGATCAATCATTTGAGCGCCGGTCGGGTGCCCGAGGGCGCCACGGTCGAGCGTGCCGTGCCGACACCGTTGAACATGGGAAGCGGCCTGCAGCTCGATCTGCATGCCAACGATTACACCACCGCGCGTGAAGTCGCGCGAGTCATCAACACCCGCATGGGCGCCGGGATTGCCCAGGCGATCGACGGCCGCCGAGTGCACGTGCGGATGCCCGAATCGTCGGATGCGCGCGTGTCGTTTATGGCCGAGATCGAGAACCTCAACATCAACCTCGCAGCCCCCGCGGCCCGCGTGATCATCAATGCGCGCACCGGCTCGGTCGTGGTCAACGAATCGGTGACGCTGTCGGCGTGCGCGATCGCCCACGGCAGTCTGTCGGTGACGATCAACACCACCCCACTGGTCAGCCAGCCCAATGCCTTCGCCCAGGGGCAGACGGTGCAGTCCGAGAAGAGCGACATCACGATCAGGCAAGAGGCGGGCTCGCTGATTGCGCTGCCGGCCGGCGCCAAGCTGGCCGACGTGGTGAAGGCGCTGAATTCGCTCGGTGCGACGCCGCAAGACCTGCTGGCGATCCTGCAGGCGATGAAATCGGCCGGCTCGCTGAACGCTGAACTTGAGGTGATTTGATGAGCCTGCAGTCACCGTCGATGCTGACCGGAACGCTGCCAGGCGGGGCCAATGCCACGGCCGCCACGGCCGCCGATGCGCGGGCCTTGGCGGCGTTGCGCAACGGCGCGATACGCGACCCGAAAGCGGCCATCAAGGAAACTGCCAGGCAGTTCGAAACGCTGTTCATGCAGCAGTTGCTCAAGGGCATGCGCGATGCCCAGGCGGCGATGTCCACCGACATGCTGACCAATCAGGGCACGCAGATGGGCAACGAGATGCTCGATGCCGAGTACGCTAAGAAGATGAGCGGTGCGCCGGGCGGGCTGGCCGACGTGATCGCACGCCAGCTCGAACGGCAGCTCGGCGGTGCCACCGCGCCGGTGGCAACGCCCGCTGGCAGCGCACCCGGCAACGCCGCACCAGCGGTAGGTCCACCGCCTTCAAAAGCAACGCAGCGGCAGCTCGATTTCGTGGAGCGCCACACCGACGCCGCCCGTGCCGCCGAAGCGCAGACGGGCATCCCGGCCAGCTTCATGGTCGCGCAGGCGGCGCATGAGTCGGGCTGGGGCCGGCGTGAGATCAACAACGCCGACGGATCGACCTCCTTCAATGTGTTCGGCATCAAAGCCGGCCCGGGCTGGAGCGGCCGCGTGGCCGAGGTGACGACCACCGAGGTGATCGACGGCACCGCCCGCAAGGTGACGGCGAAGTTCCGCGCCTACGGCTCCTACGAAGACTCGTTCAACGACTACGCCAAGCTCATGAAGGGCAGCCCGCGCTACAGCCGGGTGGTGGCCGACGCCAGCGCGGGGGCGCTGGGTGCGGCCGGTTTTGCGCAAGGTCTGCAGCGTGCGGGCTACGCGACCGACCCGGCCTACGCCGACAAGCTGACACGCGTCATCAACACCACGCTGCGCCTGCAGCGGGCGATGACGACCTGACACCACAGCCGCTTCAGAGAACAGCCACACCATGAGCACTGGAGCACTGTCGTCGCTGGGTACGCGGGCCCTGGGCGCAGCGCTCGCTCAGTTGCAGACCACCGGCAACAACATCGCCAACGTCAACACGCGCGGCTACTCGCGCCAGCAAGCCGAACTGGCGACATCGACTGGCCAGTACAGCAACTCCGGCTTCTTCGGCCGCGGTGTCGATGTGACGACAGTCACCCGCGCCCATGATCAGTTTCTGACGCAGCAGGCTGCCTTGGCTCGCTCGCAAGCCGCTGGTGACGCCACACGCAGCGACCGACTCAAGCAACTCGAAAAGGTGTTCGGCATCGGCGAAGCCGGTTTGGGCCACGCGGCCACGCAGTTCTTCAACGCGTTCACCGATGTATCGGCCAAGCCGCAGGACGTGACGGCACGCCAGGTGGCGTTGGCACGGGCCGGCGATCTGGCTTCGCGTTTTAACGCGGCGGCACAGCAAATCGACACCTTGCAGGTCGGCGTGACACAGCAAATTCAGATCTCGGTGGCCTCGGTCAACGGCCTGACGGATCAAATCGCCGCGCTGAACAAGCGCATCGCTGAAGTGCGCGGTCTCGGACAGCCACCGAACGACCTGCTGGACAAGCGCGACACCGCAATCAACGACCTCAGCCAGTACCTGCAGGTCTCCACGGTCGCTGCCGAAGATGGGTCGCTGTCGGTGTTCATGGCCGGCGGGCAATCGCTCGTGGTCGGTGCACAGACCACGAAAGTGGTCTCGGTGACCGACCCCTATGACGCCAGCCGGGTGCGGGTTGGCGTTGCAGTACAGAACGGATTTCGGCAAGTGCCCAACTCACTGTTGAACTCCGGCTCGATCTCCGGCCTGTTCCGATTTCAGGACAACGACCTGACCGACGCCCGCAATCAGCTGGGCCAGCTCGCGTTGGGCATCGGGCAACAAGTCAATGAGCAGCAGTCGAGGGGCCTCGACTTGCTGGGCCAGCCCGGTGCCGCGATGTTCCGCTTCGGCGATGTGTCGGGCGCGCCGGTGGTCTCCGGCCGCGCGCAGGCCACCAACACCGGCAGCGCAAGCATTTCACTGATCTTGCAGTCGCCTGCCGCGTTGGGCGCTGCGCAGATCAGCAGCGTTCAGGCGACCGACTACGAGGTGTACGCCGACGGCACCGGCGGCTTTCAGCTGTACCGACTCAGCGGCGGCCTGCCCGATCAAACCTATGCGCCGCGTGCGGTGGTCAACGGCGATGTCGTCGATGGTTTCCAGATCAACATCAGTGGCACGGCCGCCGCTGGTGACCGCTTCCTGCTGCAACCCGCAGGCAGTGCTGCGCGTGACCTGCGGCTGGATGTGACCAACCCGAAGCTGATCGCAGCAGCGTCACCGTTGAGCGTGACCGCCGGCAGCACGAACAAGGGCACCGGCAGCGTACTGAGCCTGGTCGCGGGCAGCGTCGGCTCTGGCAGCCATCCCAACCTGCCGGCAACGTTGCAGTTCCAGCTCAGCGCGACGCCGGGCCAGTACACCTACACCTGGACCGACGCGTCCGGTACCAGCCCGCCCACCATCTGGCAGCCGGGACAACCAATCGACTACCCCGGCACGACAGCAGGCAACGGCTTCAAGCTGACCATCACCGGTGTGCCGTTGGTCGCTGATCCGTTGGCATCGCCTGCGGTGGTCGGCGACAGTTTCAGCGTTGGCCGCAATACCCATCCGCTGTCCGACAACCGCAATGCCAACGGCCTGCTGTTGCTGCGCGACGCGTCGTTCGTCGGCGCGGTCTGGAGTGGCGGCACCCTGCAATCAGGCGCCAGCGTCACCGATGCCTACGCCAGCGTCATCGCCGACGTCGGCGTGCGGGTGCAAAGCGCAAAGGCAGCCGCCGACCTGTCGTCGTCGGTGTCCGACCAGGCCGACAAAGACGTGGCCAGCAAGTCGGGGGTCAACCTCGATGAAGAAGCCGCGCGTCTGATTCAGTACCAGCAAAGCTACCAGGCGGCGGCCAAGATGCTTCAGGTGGCGCAGTCGATCTTCGACTCACTGCTGCAGCTGGCACGCTGACTTCGTTGGGTCACCCCGCCATTTCGCCATCGATCGAGACTTCGCCATGCGCATCACCACCGCCAGCAGCTACGCCACGACGATCAATAACCTGCAGCTTCGACAGCAAGGCCTCAGCGACGCACAGACCCGGCTGAGCAGCGGCAAGCGTGTTCTTGTGGCGAGCGACGATCCCGCCGCTGCCGCCCGCGCCGAACGCGCACTGGCAGCGGCGTCGCGCAGCGAAGCGTCGCAACGCAGCGTCGACGCCAGCCGGGTGCTGCTGAGCCAGACCGACAGCGCCCTCGGCGATGCCAGTGAACTGCTGTCGCAAGCGCGCGAGGCGCTGGTGGCTGCGGGCAACGCCAGCTACTCCGATGCGGAACGGGTGATCCAGGCCAACAAAATCCAGGGCTTGCGTGACCAGCTGCTGCAGGTGGCCAACCGCTCCGACGGTGTGGGCAGTTATCTGTTTGGGGGGCAGGGGTCGAACCAACCGCCGTTCGTCGACACGCCGGGTGGTGTGGCTTTCCGCGGAATCCCCGGCCAGACCCTGACCGATGCCGACACGGCCCTGCCGTTGAGCAGCGATGGCCCGGCGGCGTGGCTGTCTTCGCGCACCGGCAATGGGGTCTTCGTTACCCGCGCCGCGGGCAACAACCTCACCAACCAGCCGGTCAAAGGCGCCTGGATCGATCCGGGCAGCGTCAACGACCCATCGCAGCTGTTTCCGGTGGCCGATACCGGCTACCGCATCCGCTTCACCAGCGCGACCGACTACACCGTCGAGCGCTTTGGATTGGCCACGCCGAACGTCGTGACGACAGAAAGCAGCGGCACCTACAGCAGCCGTCACGCCATCGATTTGCATGGCACCAGCGTCAACATCACAGGCGCGCCGGTGGCAGGGGACCAGTTCGAGATCTCGCCGTCGACACCCACCTCCAGTGTGTTCGCCGCCCTCGATCAGGCCGTGGCCTACCTCAAACAGCCCGTGCTGACCGGATCACAGCGGGCACAGGGCACCTCGGAGGCCTTGTGCAATGTCGATGCCGGCCTCAGCAACTTGAGCACGGCGCGGTCGGCGGCCGGCGACGCACTCAATCGCATCGACGGCGTCACCGATCGACTCTCAGCCCAGAAGCTGGACGCGCAAACCCAGCGCTCGAACGCCGAAGACCTCGACCTGGTCGAGGCGCTGTCGGACTTTCAGAACAAGCAGAACGGCTACGATGCGGCTCTTAAATCGTATTCCGCAGTCCAGAAGTTGTCGCTGTTCCAATACGTCAATCCCTGACTGAACAGGGCACCGCAGGCGGCTGCGGGGTGCGCCTCTCCACTGCGTAGGAGTTCTTGTGCTGGACGACGACATACTGGGCCAGGTGGCGCTGGGCTATTCCGCCTTCATCGACCGCAACCGCACGGTCAACGCGACCCGGCTGACGGTGTTTCCGCTGTGTTCCGACGTCGCACTCGACGCGGCGCAGTTGTTGCACGCCGTCGGGTCGGTTTGGCCGGCGAACGGCGGCAGGGTGTCGCTCAACGTCACCAGCGAGCGCCTGCTGCACGACCTGTTGCAAACCACGCCCTCCCACAACCTGATGGTCGAGGTGCCGGCATTCATGGCCGCCGACCCGGAAAACACGCCCGCCCTCATCGCGCTGCATGCGCACGGCACCACGCTGATGCTCAAAGGGCGGCCGCTCAAGGAGCTGCCGCGCGAGGTGCTGCCCTGCTTCACGCAATCGATCATCGACCTCTCCGATGACCGTCGGGTGGCCTCGGGCGGCATCGCACCCGTCGGCGTCACGCGCACCATTCCCCACGTGGTCGCAGGCATCCACAACACCGCTGACATGGACGGCGCTTTTGCCCGCGGCGCGGTGGCCGTGCTCGGCTGGCCGCTCGGCGATGAGGTCACCGAGCGTCCGAAGACCGGTCGGGCACCACCGACTCCGATCGATCTGCAGACAGTGGTTGAATTGATTCGCCAGGTGGATGCGGAAGAGCCTGCGGAGAAGCTGGAGAACACGCTCAAGCGCGATCCGTCGCTGGGCTTCAAGGTGCTGCGCTACATCAACTCGCCGGCCTTCGGGCTGTCGGTCGAGGTCAGCTCGTTCCGACATGCGCTGATGCTGCTCGGCTACCAGCGACTCAAGCGCTGGCTGGTACTGTTGCTGGCTACCGCCAGCAAAGAACCCAACCTGCGCGCGGCGATGTTCGCCTCGGTGAGGCGCGGCCTGCTAATGGAAGAGCTGGCGCGCAACACCGGCGATGCCGAAATGCGCAACGAGCTGTTCATCTGCGGTGTGTTCTCGCTGCTCGACCGGCTGTTCCAGCAGCCGCTGGCCGATCTGTTGCGCACCATCCCCGTGCCACAACGGGTGCATGAGACCTTGATCGACGGCACCGGGCCGTATGCACCGTACTTCAACCTGGTCAAGGCGATCGAAGCCGAGTCGCTGTACGACTTTCGCGAAAGCGCCGATGCCTTGATGATGGGCGTGCGTGAAATCAATCAGGCGGAGTTGCGGGCCCTCGCCGCTGCGGCCGACCTCGATTGACGGTGTGGCCAACGCCAGCGTGACGTGCGTCGCGATGAACCCACAGGCATGAGCCTGCTGACCTGTCTGCGGTGATTGCGGTGGACCCCGTCGCCGGCCAGCCCGCCCTCGAACAGTTTTTCGATCACCTCAGTGAAGGGGTGCTGCTGTTCGATCGCCGCGCGCAGGTGACCTTTGCCAACACCGCCGCTCTGCGCCGCCTGCCCGCCGCGGTTGGGGTAGCGCTCGCGGAATGGCAGGGTGTGTTGGGCGCCGCACTGGTCGATTGGCTCCACCAGGCCATCGCGGCCTCGCCGGGCGCCATGCGCACGCCCGGCCACGCCACGTCCCGTGCCGCGGCAGCGTCGAGACGCTCCGCACCTACTCAGCCACCGCCGGCGGTGACGGCCGATGGCCGCAGTGCCGACGCCGCGTGGCAGGTGCTGGGATCGGGCTTGTACGCCTTGCGCCTGCAGTGGCGCGATGCGCTGCCGACCGACACGGCACTGCCTTCGAGCATCGTCGGCCCGGTGATTGCCGAGCTGATGCAGGTGCTGTGGCATTCGCCGTTCCCCGCCATGCTGCAAGACACGCGGTGGCGCATCGTCGATGTGAATCCGGCCTTCGTTGCCTTCAGCGGCTACGCGCGGGAGCAGCTGCTCGGCAGCGACCCGGTGGCGCTCGAACCCGAAGAAGACCGAGCCAGCAGCCTGGCGTTGCGCGAGCGGTGGCAGGAACCCGCCGACCGCGACGCCGATGCGGCATTGATGAACCGCCGCATCGTTGCAGCCGATGGCCGCGAACGCTGGTTCCGCGCCACCCGCAGCGTGCTGACCGACGAGAACGGCCGCGTCTTCGCGATGTCGGTGCTGCAGGACAGCACCGCCGAACACGTGGCCCGCGAACGCGCCGACCGTTCGGCGCGCGAGATCGACGACTGGTTCGATCTGAGCCCGATCGGCATGGTGCTGTTCGACGAGGCCGGCCTGCTGGTGCGCACCAACCCGGCCTTCGATGCGCTGGTTGGCGTGGTCCCGGCGGTGCTGGCCGATGCCTCTCCCGAGTTGCGCCAGTTGCTGGGTTGGACCGACAGCGGTCCGTCACCGGCGCTGCAACCCTCGACCAAGCCGGTGGTCGCACACGGCTGGCTGCCGCAGGTGACTTCACAAGGACAAGGCGGCCTGCGCCGGCTGCGCGCCATCGTGCGCTGCTACACCACACCGAGCGGCGCGCGGCGCCACATGGCGTTCCTGGAAGACCGCAGCATCGAAGAAGAACGCGACCTGGCGCAGATGCAGATCGGCGCGCTGATGGACACCGCCGGCGTCGGACTGGCGACATTTCAGGAAACGTCAGGCTGGGTGCGCCAACGCCAATCTCCAAAAGCGGCTTCGGCGCCGCCTGATTCGACCAGCGCACCCACCTCGGCCGCCTTGCAGTCGATCAGCCGCGACATCGTGGCCGAGGAGTCGCTGGCCGACTACGACGCGCTGCAGCAGGCCCTGCGCAGCGCGCAACGTGCCGAGGTGCGCTATGCCATCCGACACCCTCAGCTGGGTCTGCGCTGGCTGCTGACCCGGGTCGAGCCGGCCACACTCGCTTCGGGCAACCGAACCACCTCCGTGGTAACGCTCGACATCACCGAGCAGCACCAAACCCAGCAACGCAGCGAGCAATTGCTGCGCGAGCTGACCACCATTCTGGAAAGCACCTCGGCCGGCATTGCCTACATCCGCGGCGACGTGCTGGTGCGCTGCAACCGGCGTTTCGAGGCCATGCTGGGCTTGCCGTCGGTGGGGATCGCGGGCAGCGGCATTGCCGAGCTGTTCGGCAGCTCGCCGCAGGGCCAGCGCATCGCGGCCGACACCTTGCAGGCGCTGACGGCCGGGCTGATCTTCGAGACCGAGTTTTCGATGGATTCGGCGGCGGGCTCGGCGAGCGGCCAGCCGTTGCGCTGGTACGCGCTGTCGGTGCGCCGCACCGGGGGGGTGTCGCAGCAGATCGAGGCGATCGCGGTGCTGTCCGACATCACTCGGCTGAAGTCGCAGCAAGTCGAGTTGGAGCAGCTGGCACGTGACCGCGAGCTGATGTTCAGCCTGTCGGAAGTGGGCATCGCCTTCGTGCGCGACGGCGTGCTGCAACGTGCCAACGATGCGCTCGCGCAGCTCGCGGGGTACCCCGCCGCAGAGCTGCAAGGCCTGCCGCTGCGCTCACTGTTCGCTGACGCCGACGAGCACGAGCGCCTGTCGATGCAGGAACAGAACGCCTTGCAACTGCACGGCCGCTGGATCGGAGAGCGGCAGCTGCACCAGCGCGACGGACGGATGGTGTGGGTGCAGATCAGTACCCGGCTGGTCGGCGACGACCCTGCGGGCGGCATCATTGCCTCGTTTGTCAACGTCGATGCGCGGCACCGCGCCGAGCATGCGGTGGCGTTGCAGGCCAACCGGACACGGGCGATCCTCGATTCAGTGCTGGTCGGCATCGTGACGGTCGGGCCGCGCGGCATCGAGTGGATGAACCGCTCGGCGCGGCGCATGTTCGGTGCCGACCTCGGCGATTTCATCGACCAGCCGATCAGCACCGTGGCCACGCCCGAAGCCGACCACCCGTTTCGCCGCACGCAGTACCTCGACGATCTGGTCGTGGGCGAGGCCGAGACCTTCGAATGCCGCGTCAAGGCGCGCGACGGACGAGAGTTTTGGGTCGTCGGCAATGCGGTGGTGACCGGCAGCGAGTCGCGCGGGCGGCAGCTGACATACGCACTGCTCGACATCGAGCGGCGCCGTCAGGCCGAGGCCCGCATCGAGGAAGCGCAGGCGTCGCTGCAACGCATCATCGAGGCGGCGCCGATGGCGATCACGGTGCGCGATGCGCGCACGCTCAAGATCCTGCAGGCGAACCGGGTCGCCGCGCGCAGCGTCGATCGCACGATCGATCAGCTGGTGGGCCGCAGCCCCGAAGACATCTTTCCCCCTGAGCTGGCAGCGCAACGCCGCCTCGACATGGAGCAGGCGTTGCGCGCCAGCACGGTGACGCAGCGCGACTATCAGAGTCCGATGAATGGCGACGTGCGCGTCTGGGATGCGCGCTACCTGCCGCTGGCCGCGCCGGGGAAGTCGCCCGATCAATTGCTGCTGGTCGCAACCGATGTGACCGAGCAACGGGCGGCAGTGCAGGCGAAGTTCGACGAGGCGATCGCGCAACGCGAGATGCTGGTCAAGGAAGTGCACCACCGCATCAAGAACAACCTGCAAGGCGTGGCCGGGCTGTTGCAGCAGATCGCCAGCCGCAAGCCCGAGATGGCATCAGCGATGTCCGAGGTGGTGGGCCAGGTGCAGGCCATCGCACAGGTCTACGGGCTGCAGGTCGGCGCGGGCGGACCGCTGCAGGTGACCGGCGTGGTGGAGGCCATCGCCGGATCGGTGCAGCGCACCTTCGGTCACTCGATCGCCTTCGCGGTGCAGGGCGATCAGCCCGAACAGTGGGTGTTGCCGGAAGCAGAATCGATTCCGATCGCGCTGACCCTCAACGAGCTGCTGACCAATGCGGTCAAACACAGTGCTGCGCACCACCAAGCCGCCGAGCCGGCCGTCCCCGAACCGCCCGCGGTGGATTGCACGCTGGTCTGCGGGGGCGACGGTGTGCGCATCGTGATCCGCAACATCGCGCGCCTGCCCGCTGACTTCAACCTGACGCGGGTGCCCGGCAGCGTGTCAGGTCTCGGTCTGGTGCGGGCGTTGTTGCCGCGGCGTTGCGCGCAACTCAGCATTGAGCAGAGCGGCGACCATGTGGTGGCCACGGTCAGCATCGTGGCACCCGGTGTGGTGAACGCCGCGCATCGAAAGACGGCGGCCTGAGCCTGGCTCCGCTGTTCAGTCACACCGCTTTGGGCGCAAAATCAGGCAGCGCTGTGGCAGGCGTCGGTCCGGCGCGGCGTCAATGCCAGCGGCCCGGTCATTCATAGTTTTTGAAGTTGCAGGGAACCTGTGGTGACAGTTGCGCAAGCGCCGACCGGAGTGGTCGGCAAGATTCTGGTGGTGGACGATGACCGGCTGGTGCTGGCCACGCTCACCCACGGCCTGATGCAGGCGGGTTACGACGTGATCGACGCCGACAACGGCGACGACGCGATCCTGCTCGCCCGCGAGCACCGGCCCGATCTCGCGCTGCTCGACATCCGCATGGAAGGCATGAGCGGGTTTGATGTCGCCGCCTACCTACGCGAGTATTGCAAGATGCCGTTCATGTTCCTGTCGGCGTTCACCGACGACGACACAGTGCGCCAGGTGCATGAACTCGGCGCGGTTGATTACCTGGTCAAACCGCTCGACATCGGTCAGATCGTGCCCGCGGTGCGGGCAGTGTTTGCACGGCTGAAGGCGTCGTCGGCTGCCGTGACGAACCTCCCCGTTGTCGTTGCGCCACCCGCAGCGGCGCGACGCACTGAAGCGCTGTCGCCGGTCGAGGCGATGGCCGTCGGTGTGCTGATGCACCGCTACTCGCTGGCCCGCGACGCTGCCTTCGATCGCCTGCAGCGCATGGCCACAGCGAACGGTCTGGCCGTGAGCTCCGAAGCCGAGCGCCTGCTGGAAGCAGTCGAGCGGTTGTCGGGCGCGGCTGACCTCTGAGGTCTCGTTTCCTACAAACCCACCGAAGCGGATCGGGGTATGAAGCCTTCGCATGCGACAACGGTACCGGCTGCCGAGGGTGCGGGGTGACC
The DNA here is from genome assembly GCA_031427315.1 of Burkholderiales bacterium. Lineage (GTDB taxonomy): Bacteria > Pseudomonadota > Gammaproteobacteria > Burkholderiales > Burkholderiaceae_C > PBB1. Next base: position 26,378 of record JANPNF010000317.1, read on the forward strand.
GGCGCAGCGAAGTAAAGAAGGAGGGCCGGATCGCTTTTAGCCGAAGCGCTTGAGAAGTGACCCGGCCCGGGTGACATGAGCGGAGCCGGTCACCCCGCGCCCTCGGCAACATCGCGCGCCGGTACTGCGTCGGCGTCAGCGAGACAGCGGCGCCAGCGAGAAATGGAAGCTGGCGCCTTTGCCCACCGCTGCCTCGGCCCATACCTCGCCGCCGTGCTTGTGGACGATGCGGCGCACCGAGGCCAGTCCGACGCCCGTGCCCTGGAACTCACTGGCGCTGTGCAGGCGCTGAAACACGCCGAACAGGCGGTCGGCAAAGCGCATGTCGAACCCGGCACCGTTGTCACGAACGGTGAAGCTGGCGGCGGCGGTGTCGGTGCAGCGCTCGAACCACACCTGCGGGTCCGCACACTTGCCGGTGTATTTCCAGGCATTGCCCAGCAGATTTTCGAGCACCACACGCAACAGCGTTGGGTCGCCCTGCACCTGCATCGCCGGGTCGATGTGCACAGTCACCATGTGCTGGGGCGACTGCCGCCGCAGGTCGTCGATGACGAAGCCGGCCAGCTGCGAGAGGTTGACCGGCTGCCGCGACACCGGCTTGGCCGACAGCTGCGACAACGCCAGCAGCGCATCGATCATGCTGTTCATCCGGGCGGCGGCACCGAGCACGCGATCAAGATGATCATTGCCTATGCGGTCGAGCAGGCGGCCGTAGTCTTCCTTGACGATCTTGGTGAAGCCTTCGACGACGCGGATCGGTGCCCGCAGATCGTGCGACACCGTGTAGCTGAACGAATCCGCGTCGTGTTCGGTGGGGATCGCCAGCGGCGTCAGCGAAGGCATGGCGGACGGCCGCGGATCATCGTCTGCACGCGCGGCGACAGGCCGGGTTGCCGCTGATGAGCGCACACCGGCTTCGGGCTCGGCAGCTTCAGGGCATTCACGCAGTGTGCCGACATGGCCGATGAACGCGCCCTCTGCATCGTGCACGGGCAACGCACGCAACACGCCGAGCTGTAACGAGTCATCGGTCACACGGTGGCTGACCCAGACATCTTCGGCAGCCTGCTGTGCTTCCAGTCGTTGCCGCCACGCCGCCTGCCGGGTTGGGCATGCCGCGCCGGTGGCCGGATCGATGGCAGAAAAGTGCATCCAAACGCTGTTGAAACCGATGGTGGCGCCGTGTCTTTCAGCGGGCTTGGCACGGCCCATCGGCGCCTTCAGCAACAGCAGCCGGTGGCGGGCGTCGGTGCGCCATTGCCAGACATCGAGCATCCGGGCCAGCGTGGCCGCATGGGCCTGCCGTTGCCGTATTTCGTTGAGCTCCGACTCCAGTTGTCGCCCTCGTCGCAGCAGCAACATACCGGCGGTGAGGCACAGCATGACGAAGCCGAGGCCGAACACCAAAGCAAGGGTGAACGACGCGCTGGTGCTGCCTGGGCCCGTGTCGGCGGCGTGGGCTGATGTCGAACCAAAGATGGCCATCAACGCCACGCCCTGCGCCGACAGCCTCGTGCACAGGTCGCCAAGTCGCTCACGTTCAGGCCCAGTCTGGTAAAACCCCCTTTTCATAGCAACTGATTGTAGGCAGCGTGCGGTCACCGGCGCCGCGTGGCCGGTGGCCTCCGATGCGCGGTGATGACTCTCCACGTCGGCAAGCTCGCGCCGGAAGATTCAAGTCCGTGTGCGTGTGGTCGATACCAGGGCATGGTCTCTCCAATCCAACGACGAAGGCCTCCTCGGCCTGGTTGCCATGCAAACACTCAGGCACGACTTTGTGCCACTCA
>JANPNF010000318.1:0-2827 GCA_031427315.1 Burkholderiales bacterium
ATGCGAATGGGTCGGCAGCGGTCGACATCCACCCCCGGCTGACCTGTCAAGCCACGCCATTCAAGGGGTTCTGGATGGGTGGGTTCGAGGGAGCCGACCATGTCAACGGTGCTGGCGTGCCGCTGGACATGGTCGCGTCCAGCGGCCATGCGGACCGCCTGGACGAAGACCACCGTCGCGCCGCGCGTGCGGGTTTGAGTTGCATCCGCGAAAGCATCGGTTGGCGGTTGGCTGAATCACGCGATGGCCGGTTTGACCTGAGCCGCGCAGCGCAGATCGCGGCCAGTGCCGAACGGCACGGCTTGCAGGTGATGTGGACATTGATGCACTACGGCGTACCAAACGGTGTGTGCCTGCATGACGATGCATTGATTGAGCGATTCGTCAGGTTTGCCGTGGAGGTGGCGCGTGTCATCGGACTGCGCAGCGTGCATGCACCCATTTACACACCGGTCAACGAAATCAGTTATCTGGCCTGGGCTGCCACACAGCCGAACCTGCTCTATCCGCCCAACAACAGCTGGGATGGAAGCCACGCCAACGCGTGTGCCGTCGGCTATGCGGTCAAGCGTCGGCTCGCTCGCGCGACGCTCGCGGCCATGGCGGCTATGCGCAGCATCGATCCCCGAGCGCGCTTTTTGCACATCGACCCGATCGTGCACGTTGCTGCGCCGAGCGATCGCCCGGATCTGGCGCCGCTGGCGGATCAATTTTCCCAATGGCAATGGCAGGCCTGGGACCTGATTGGCGGACACGCAGAACCCGAACTCGGCGGGCACAGCGGAGCACTCGACCTGATCGGCGTCAATCATTACCACAGCAGTCAGTGGGAGGTGGGAAACGATGCACGCCTGGACTGGTTTGGGCGAGATCCGCGTCGCCGCCCCTTGTCCGAGCTGATGCTCAATGTGTGGCGCCGGTACCGCAAGCCGATCGTGTTGACCGAAACCAGCCACGTGGGCGCGGGGCGCTGTGCCTGGCTTGACGAAACTGCAGCCGAAGTGCGCATTGCTCGCAACGTGGGAGTGCCGGTATGGGGCATGTGTCTGTATCCACTGGTCGACCGGCCGGACTGGGACCGGCCTGAGCAATGGCACCGCAGCGGTTTGTTCCATGTGTCCACCGCAGTCGGCGATGGCCAGGGTGCACCGGTGTTGGCTCGCGTGATCGAGCCGCTGTATGGCCAGACGCTACAGCGGTGGCAGTGTGAACTTCCGCAGCGCACTTCCCCGCGCAGCGAAGCGCCCGTGCTCCTGGTTTTTTCTCACCTGCGCTGGGATTTCGTGCGGCACCGCTCCCGGCATTTGATGGAACGGTTGGCGCGCCACCACCGCATCGTGTTCGTCGAGGAACCGTTGTGGAGCGACGCCGCGCCCCGGCTCGACACCATCGCGTGCGGACCGCACATCGAGGTGCTGGTGACACACATGGCGTTCGACGTACCGGGATTCGACGCAGCGCAGCAGCTCGTGATGCGCGGCCTGTTACGCCAATGGCTGACTCGTCGAGGCATCGAGCATCCGGTGGCGTGGCTGTGCACCCCGATGGCTTTGCGGCTGGCGGCGTCACTGACACCGCGCTGGACGGTGTACGACTGTGCCGACGAACTGAGCGGATTTGCGGGTGCACCGGCAACACTGCCTGAGCGTGAGGTCGCACTGCTGAAGTGCGCCCATCTGGTGGTCACCGCCGGGGTGTCCTTGGCTGCCGCGCGGAACGTCGTGGGCTCGCGATTGCGCTGCGTGCCCAACGGGGTCGATGCAGCCTGTTTCGCCTCGCAGCGGCGTGTAACCACCGGCTGGGACGCTGAAGAAGTTGCTGCAACTCAAGCGGTCATCCCGACGCCCCGTTTGGGATTTGCCGGCGTCATCGATGAGCGCTTCGACCTTGTGTTGCTCGCAACGCTGGCCGATGCCCGCCCGCACTGGCAGTTCGTGATCATCGGGCCGGTGGTCAAGATCGATGTGGCCACCCTGCCTCGCCGTTTCAATGTGCATTGGCTCGGTGTTCAACCGTACCGTTTGTTGCCGCAGTGGCTGGCGGGCTGGAAGGTGGGGTTGTTGCCGTTTCTGTTGCACGCGGCCACGCTGCGCGCCAATCCGATCAAGATACTTGAATACGTGGCCGCCGGGCTGCCCGTGGTGGCCACTGCCGTGCCTGACACCGCCTTGTATCGCCCTGCCGGTGTGTGCGTGGCGCAGGACGCACGGGCATTTCTTGCCGGTTGCGATGCGGCGATCGCTGAGAACCGGTTCAAAAGCACTTCGCGCCGACGCGCCGCGCGGTCGATCGTCAGGCGCTCAAGCTGGGACGCCGCAGCGGCGACATTGCATGCGCAGTTGCTGCAGATGTGTGCCACTCAGGCCAATTCGGTTGGCATTTTGGAATGCGTTTTGCCAGACTGATCGATCCACTCGCGCTCGATCTGATGCCCAAACTAGTCGCTTCATCTCATGGTGCTGTCAAACCGGGCCTGCAAGGCTTGCGTCGGCAAATCAATACCGCCTAACGGAACTGCAGTTTGCAAATCGCCGGGACCGATATGACGGTTTGTCACTGGCGAGGCGGCATGCACTGCTTGGCCAGGGAAAGCGGCGCGTTCGTTTTCGATCATCCACAAATTGTCAGATTTGGCGCCTGAGCAGCGTTTGGCGATGGTCGCTTTTCTCCGACGCCAGTGGTGGTAACACCTCTATAGACGATCAGTCGCAGGATCTGCATGGTTTGGATGGCAACCGAAATTTGCATCAATGACATGCCCGAATGACGTTGCCGCAGGCAGCTCAAATCGATCGCCGCTGCCCTTTTGCTTCAATACTGGCGACGC
>JANPNF010000319.1:0-4643 GCA_031427315.1 Burkholderiales bacterium
TGCCGACGATGCCAGCGCCCATCACGATGACTTTCATGTGCGTTGCCCCGGTTGATTGTTCGTGCAATTTTGCGACCGGTGCTGTTCGAAAAAAAGCATCATTCATCAATCACCCGATCCATTAGTGGGGCTTATGAACAACCTCGACCCTGCCGCGCTCGATTGCCTGGCCGCGCTGGCCGACCACGGCGGCTTCGAGGCGGCGGCGCAGCGGCTGGCGATCACGCAGTCGGCGGTGTCGCAGCGGCTGCGCGCACTCGAAGCCCAGGTCGGCCAGCCGCTGGTCGTGCGTTCGCGGCCGCTGCGGCTGACCGAGCCGGGCAAGGTGCTGCTGCGCTTTGCCCGCCAGCTGCAGGCGCTGCGTGCCGATGTGTCGCGCGAGCTGTGCGTGCAGCCTTCGGTCGGCGAACGGCTGCCGGTGGCCGTCAACGCCGACAGCCTCGCCACCTGGGTGCTGCCCGCGCTCGACGCCTTGGTGCACGACGGCCTGGCGCTGGAATTGGTGGTCGACGACCAGGATTTCACCCACGACTGGCTGCGCCAGGGCGAGGTGCTGGGCTGCGTCACCACCGTCAGCAAGGCGCTGAAAGGTTGCAGGGTCGTGCCGCTCGGCGTGATGCGCTACGTGGCAGTGGCGAGCCCGGACTTCGTCGCGCGGGAGCTGAAGGGCTCGCCTGCGGGACTCAACGAGGCGAGCTTCAGTCAAGTGCCGTTCCTCGTTTTCAACCGCAAGGACGACATGCAGCAGCTAGGGGTAACGAGCGCTTTCGGCATCGCCAGCGCGCGCCTGAAGGCGCGCTACGTGCCGTCGTCCGAGGCCTGCGTGCGCGCCGCGCTGATGGGCTGGGGCGTGGGCGTGGTGCCCGAGCTGCAGGTGCGGCCGCTGCTCGCCTCCGGTGCATTGATCGGGCTGCGGCCCGAGGTCTCGATCCCGATCACGCTGCATTGGCATCAATGGCGCCTCGGCCCCGACGGCGCACCGCCCTCGGCGCGGGTGGCGATGCTCGACCGGGTCGGCGCGGCATTGGCCGACGGTGCACGTGCCGCGCTGGGCGGTGAAACCGCCTGTGTGATGCTCGCCACACCACCTGTTCGAAGGGTTTCGCGTTCGCGCAAAGAACCTTCTACTGCTGTTGTGCGTTCTGCCAATAAGAAGTGATGCCTGTGTTGTGAACTGCACGCCATAACGGTGTCAATTTCCAACGCCGTCACGCCACTGTCTCGCGACACTGGCACCATTCTTCTCAACGGTCGTCATCGGGAGTCGTCGTGCGAAAAGTCCAGAACATTGCGTGGTGGCGCGCCCTCAGGGGAAGGTGGGCTGCCGTGCGCAAGATTCGCGACATGGATGACATGGGTGACATGGGCACAGCCTTCGGCCTCGACGCCTGCCTGCAAGCCGATCTCGAATTCCAGGCCTTCCAGGAATCGCGGCGCGCTTTGGGTGACAGCACACTGCCTCTGATCGACCGGCTGAACGGCCGCTCGGTGCTTTGAACACCGCCTGACCCCAACGGGTCCGGTCTCGCATCACCCGGCGCTTCCGGGTGGCACCCTTCAGTGCAGCATCAACGCCGACACCAGATCGGCCGGACGGTGCTGATTCAGCCAGCCCACCGACCAGTTTGCAAAGGCGTCCGCCGGCATCGGCTTACCCATGTGGTATCCCTGCGCCTGGTCGCAGTTGAGTTCACGCAGCATGTCCCAGGTCTTGGCGTTCTCGACCCCTTCGGCCACCACGGTCAGGCCCAGGTTATGGGCGAGGTCAATCGTCGAGCGGACGATCTTCGCGTCGTCGGGGTCGTTTTCCATGCTCTTGACGAAGGACTGATCGATCTTCAATTCATCCACCGGCAGGCGCTTTAGGTAGGCCAGCGAGGAATAACCCGTGCCGAAATCGTCGATCGACAGCTTGAAGCCCAATGCGCTGAGCCGGTCGAGCGTGGCCTGAGCGCGTTGCGGGTCGTCCATGATCGCGCTCTCGGTGATCTCCAGGCAGAACGCTTCGGCAGGCACCTGGTGTTTGAGGAGCAACGCATCGAATTTCTGCGGCAGGTCTTGGTCGAGCAGATCGCGCGTGGACAGGTTCACCGACAGCGTAATCAACAGGCCCTCGGCATGCAGCATGCGCCAGTGGCGGGCGGCCTCCTCAAAGATCCACATCGTCAGCACCCGGATGAAGCCGGTCTGTTCGGCAAACGGAATGAATTGCATCGGCGGCACCAGGCCGCGCTGCGGGTGCTGCCAGCGCACCAGTGCTTCGGCGCCGACCACCGCACCGGTGCCGAGCGACAGCTTCGGCTGCAGGAACAGGCGCAGCTGGTTCTCCGTGACGGCCTGCCGCATTTCGGTCAGCAGCGACAGCGTTTGCGCGCTCGCGGCGTCGATCGTCGGGTCGTACATCAGCGCGCCGGCGCTGCGCTGCTTGGCGGAATACATCGCCACCTCGGCACGGCTGATCAGCGCATCGGCATCGCCGGCGTGTTGCGGCCAGCAGGCCATGCCGATGCCCGCGCCCATGTCGACGGTGTGTTCTTCCAGCGTCAGCGGCGCATCGAAGGCACTGGCGATGCGGCGTGCCACCGAGTGCGCGAGTTCGGCATCGCCGCTGCGCAGCAAGATTGCGAATTCATCGCCGCCCAGGCGGGCCACCAGGTCGCCGCCGCGCACCAATTGCTGCGCCAGGCGCTGGGCGACCTGAACCAGCAGCAGGTCGCCGAAGCGGTAGCCGAGCACATCGTTGACATGCTTGAAGCGGTCGAGGTCGAGCATCAGCACGGCGACCGACGGCTGAGCAGAGGGCCCCGGCGGGGTGCCGATCTGCTGCGCGGCCGCCACGGCGCTGCACACGGCATCGCGAAACTGCGCCCGGTTCGGCAGCCCCGTCAACGTGTCCCAGTACGCCAGCTTCAGGATTTCTTCTTTTTGTGCCGACACGCTGACGCGCATCCGCTCGAAGGCCTGCGACAACTGGCCGATCTCGTCGTGGCGGTGCTCGTCGCCGATCGGCGTTGCGTAGTCGCCGGCGCCTAAGCGGTCGGCAGCGCTGGCCAGCCGATTCAGCGGAGTGATCATGCGGTGGGCGGTGAGCGAGCTGCCGACTCCGAACACCAGGCAACTGAGCAGGGTGGTGACCAGCAAGGCCACCTGCAAATCGTGCGGAATGCGAGTTGCCGCATCGACCGACAAAGAGGTCAGTGCCAGCACGCTGGCGTAATCGGTGTCAGCCGTGAGCCAGCGCGGGTGCACGCCGAATTCTTCGCCATGGGCCATCACCGAGGTCATGCCCACGCCTGCTGGAACCGGACCCCAAGCGTGGTGCGACAGTCCGTTGGCGCTGCTGCTGGGCATGCTCGACAGCTTCACCTGCCAGGCATCGGTCGCGTGGGCCCGAGCGAGCAGCGTCACCTCCACGGCAGCCAGGGCCTGCATGTCACTGACCAGCCGCTCGTCGATCGGGAAGCCCATCAGCACCCAGCCGACCACGATCGGCGCCTTGATCGGCACCATCACGAACTGGTACGGCTGGCCGGACAACAGGCCAATCTCGCCGGTGGTCGAACCGCCCGCCATCCCGGGGCGCATCATCCCGCTGGCCAGGCGTGTGGCCAGCGGCGTGAGCGTGTCGAGGTGATCGCCAGCGCTTGCCTGCAGGGCCAGCGCGGCGTCGTACAGCGCCACCTGGGTGGCGCCGATGCGCCGACCGTGATTTTCCAGCGCCGACACGATGGTGTCGGTGTCCTTCGAGTGGATCGCTTCGCGGAATCCGAAGTCGGCAGCGAGCAGATGGGCGCCGTCGGTGAGTTGCTGCGCGCGCTGGGTCATCAGGCTGTGCAGAACCCGGTCGCCAGTGTCGAGGCGCGTTGGCAGCTCCTGCTTTGCATGACTCGACAGGCTGGCGCGCAGCGCCGAGAACCCGGCCAGCTGCACCACCAGCAGCAGCCCTAAAAAGGTGGCGATCAATCTCGCTTTCAGCGAGCGACGCATCAACCCCGTGAACCCCATCATGGCTGCGGCGACAACGGGTTTGAGTCGATGGTGAGGCGCACCGCTTGTTCGACAGGGACCGCACCAACGGTCACTGCTTGGCTCACGCCGTCGGAGCTGCTGGGCAGCCCGGGATGCCACACCTTGATGCGGTAGTTGCCCGCGGACACTGCGTTGACTTTGGCGGTTCCGTCGGCGCCGGTCACTGCATGAAAAGGCGTGTCGACAACGACCACCCAGGCTGCCATCTGGTCGTGGATGTTGCAGCCCAGCACCGCAATGCCGGGTTTATCGAACACCACCGGCTGAGCGGGAACACCGGCATACAGCTTCAATTCAAAATTCTTCGTCGGTGAGAACGAGTAGACGTGGTGGCGCACCGTGTCCTGGTTCGGGAACGTGACCGAGGTGCCGACAGTGACCACGCTGACGCGCGGGACGAACTGGCGCGTCACCTGCGCCACCTGGGCGCCGGCCGTCGGTTGCACCGCCAGCTTGCCGGTCACCGGCTCGACCGACACCACCGCCTGAGGCAGCGGCCTGCCGGCGGCATCGGTCACGCTCACCGTCACCATGGCGGCACGCGCAGCGCCGCAGCACAGCAGCAGGGACACAGCAAGCAGGGCGCGATTCATCGGTGGTGATGCAAAAACTCG
>JANPNF010000320.1:0-3332 GCA_031427315.1 Burkholderiales bacterium
TGGTCGTCACTCGCGTGGTCAACACCCTGGGCGATGTCGTTGGACTGCTTGTCGTAGCAGACCATCACCGCGCAGCCCTTGTAGTCGATGCCGTACTCGGTGTTGTCGTAGCCGATGCGCTTGATGGTGTCGCGCGCGACCTGGATGTAGTCGACGTGCGCGTTGGTGGTGATCTCACCCGCCAGCACCACCAGACCGGTGTTGCACAGCGTCTCGGCGGCCACCCGGCTGCGCGGGTCTTGCTTGAAGATCGAGTCGAGGATCGCGTCAGAGATCTGGTCGGCCACCTTGTCGGGGTGACCTTCAGAGACGGATTCGGAGGTGAAAAGGAAATCGTTCGCCACTCTTAAACTCCGGTTGGTTGCAACTTGCGTTGCCGACCCAGCACCTGGAATTTCGGCGAACGCTTTAGCGGTTTGTTGAGCCGTTGCCCGGCAGGAGCTTGAAGACATTTAAAGTTCTTCAAATGCACTGCAATCGCCCCGCAAGTAGTTCTTTAACTCGGCGACGATCAGATTCTAGCGATTCGATGACCCGCTTCTTGGCGATTTTCGTGACCGGCTGTGTGTGCTTTTTGGCGCGTTTCCCGCTGCGCTGGCTGCACGCTGGGGGCGCGCTGGTGGGCTGGATGTACTACCTCGTCTCGTCCACCCACCGCCAGCGCTTCCGCGCCAACGCCACACGGGCCGGCGTGCCGTGGGTGCAGGCGCGAGGCGGCATTGCGGCTACCGGCCGGATGATGATGGAGCTGCCGCCACTGTGGCTGCGTCCGCCAGGCGCGCCGTTAACGATGCGGGTGCAATGGCAAGGTGCCGAGTTGATCGAAGCCGCCCAGGCGGCGGGCCGCGGCCTGGTGATGCTGACGCCGCACCTCGGCTGTTTCGAGGCCATCGGCCAGTCGTATGCCGAACGCTACGGCGAGCGCTGCGGCGCGATGACGGTGCTGTACCGCCCGGCACGCCAGCCCTGGCTGCAGGGTCTGGTCGAAGCCGCGCGGCGTCGGCCTTGGCTCGAAGCGGCGCCGTCCACGCTGGCTGGGGTGCGCCAGATGATGCGGGCGCTAAGACGCGGCGAGGTGGTCGGCCTGTTGCCCGATCAGGTGCCGCCCAGCGGCCTGGGCGTGTGGGCGCCGTTCTTCGGTAAACCGGCCTACACGATGACGCTGGCCGCGCGGCTCGTGCAGCAGACCGGTGCGGGGCTGCTGCTGGTGTGGGGCGAGCGGCTGCCCCAAGGCGCGGGCTATGTCGTGCGCGTCAGCGAGTTGGGTGAACCGCTGCCTGATGACAGCGTGGCTGCCGCCACCGTGATCAACCGCGCGATGGAGCGGCTGATCCTGCAATGCCCGCAGCAGTACCTGTGGGGCTACCACCGCTACCGCCGACCGCACGCAGCGCCGGTCGCACCACGGGAGCTGCCATGAAGGCCGGGTCGCACCGCAAAAAGAAGCGCAAGCCCTGGTTGTTGCGCTCGTTCACTCACGTGCTGACCCGCGGCGTGCTCGCGCTGCTGTGGCTGTTGCACTGGCTGCCGCTGGGCGTGCTGGCGCCGCTCGGCCGCGGGCTCGGCGTCGTGCTGTGGGCGCTGGGCCGGTCGCGGCGCCACATCGCCTTGCGCAACCTCGAGCTGTGTTTCCCTGAACGCCCCGAGGCCGAACGCCGCGCGCTGGCGGTCGAGCATTTCAAGTTTCTGGGCCGCAGCCTGCTGGAGCGCGGTTTGCTGTGGCACGCCTCGGCGGATCGCCTGAAGCGCCTGATCCAGGTTGAAGGCCAGCCCCACTTCGCCGACACCCGCCCCGGCGCGCTGATGTGGCTGGTGCCGCACTTTTTGGCACTCGACGTCGCGGCGATTGCGATGCGGCTGACAGTAGTGCGCACCGCCTGCACTGTTTACCAGTCGCAAAGCAATCCGGTGTTCGACGCGGCCGTGCATCGGGGCCGCGGCCGCTTCGGCAAAAACCGATTGTTTTCCCGGCACGACACCGTCAAGCCGCTGCTGCGCGCCATCAAGGAGGGCGATGCCTTCTTCAACCTGCCGGACATGGACTTCGGCCGCAAGGACTCCGCCTTCGTGCCCTTCTTCGGCGTGCCGGCCGCCACGCTGCTGACCTCGTCGCGGATGGCGCAACTTCTGCAGATGACGGTGCAGCCGATCGTGGCCGAGATGCTGCCCGGCAGCCAGGGCTACCGCGTGCGCTTCCTGGCGCCGTGGACCAACTTCCCGACCGACGACGCGCTGGCCGACACCGCCACCATCAACCGCTGGATCGAAGACGAGATCCGCCGCAACCCGGCGCAATACCTGTGGGTGCACCGCCGCTTCAAGACCCGACCGCTGGGCGAGCCCGGGCTGTATTGAATTGAAGCGCGGGGCCGTTCGCGCAGCCTCGACGACGATAATCAACCCATGAGACTCCGGTTCACCAAGATGCAAGGCGCCGGCAACGACTTCGTCGTGCTCGACGCCACCCGCACGCCGCTGAACCTCAGTGCCGAACAGATGCGCCGCCTGGGTGACCGCCGCTTCGGTGTCGGTGCCGACCAGATATTGGTGGTCACGCGCAGCGACACGCCGGGCGTCGATTTCGGCTACCGCATCTTCAACCACAGCGGCGAAGAGGTCGAGCACTGCGGCAACGGCGCGCGCTGCTTCGTCCGCTATGTGCGCGAGCAGGGGCTCACCGACAAAACCACGCTGCGGGTGGAGACCGTCAACACCCTATTGGAGCTGCACCTGCAGCCCGACGGCCGCGTCACCGTCGACATGAATGTGCCGGTGTTCGAGTTGCCGCGCGTGCCTTTCCATGCCGCCGGGCTGCGTCCGCACCATGTGCCGGTCAAGGGCGACCGAAAGGGCGCCACGTTCGATCTGTGGCCGCTGAGCATCAAGGGCCGCACGGTGCAGGTGGCGGTGCTGTCGATGGGCAACCCGCATGCGGTGCAGCTGGTCGACGATGTCGATGCTGCGCCGGTCGTGTCGCAGGGCCCGCTGATCGAGCACCACACCAGCTTCCCGAAGCGCGTCAACGCCGGTTTCATGCAGATCGTCGCGCGCGACCGCATCCGCCTGCGGGTGTTCGAGCGCGGCGCGGGCGAAACGCTGGCCTGCGGCACCGGCGCCTGTGCGGCGGTGGTGGCGGGCATCCGGCTCGGGCTGCTCGATGCGGTGGTCGATGTCGACGCGCGCGGCGGCCGGCTGACCGTCGAATGGCAGGGCGCCCGCGACGGCCTGGCCAGCCATGTGCTGATGACCGGCCCGGCCGAAACCGTGTTCCAAGGAGAGATCGAACTGTGAATCCCAAGACCGAATCCACCACCGTGAGCATCGCTCGATGA
>JANPNF010000321.1:0-5676 GCA_031427315.1 Burkholderiales bacterium
TAACGCGGTGACACCGAGTGCGGCGGGCAGCGCGAGCCAGATCGGCGCGCCCAGCTTCATCACCAGCACGCCAGCGGTGTACGAGCCGACGCCGAACAGGCCGGCGTGGCCGAGTGACACCTGGCCGGTGTAGCCGACCACGATATCGAGGCCGAACAGCACGATCGCGTAGATCATGATGGTCTCGACCAGATGGAGGTAATAGCTGTTCTCGACTGCCAGCGGAAAGGCGATCAGTGCAGTGATGACGGCTGCGTAAAAAGCGAGCTGAGGCCCCTTCATCGTCAAACCTTCTTGATCGCCGAGGTGCCGAACAGCCCGGCCGGTTTGACCGCCAGCACCAGCAGCAGCAGCACCAGACCGGGCACGTCCTTGTAGCCGGTCGACAGATAGAAGCCGGTCGTCGTCTCGGCGATGCCGAGGATCAGCCCGCCGACCACGATGCCCATGCCGCTGTTCAGCCCGCCGATGATGGCGACCGCGAATGCCTTCAGGCCGAGCACTGCGCCCATCGTGGCGCCGGTAAGTGTCAGCGGCGCGATCAGCACGCCGGCGAAGGCCGCCGTCATCGACGACAGCGCGTACGAAAACGTGATTACCAGCCCGGTGTTGATGCCCATCAGTTTGGCCGCATCGCGGTCGTTGAAGGTGGCGACCACCGCCTTGCCGTAGATGGTTTTTCGGTTGAAGAACTCGACTGCCAGCATCATCGCCAGCGCGCCGAAGACAACCAGAATCTCCATCGGCAACACATTGGCGCCCAGGAACTTCAGCGGCGACTCGGGCAGCGGCGACGGAAACTTGAGGTCGTCGCGGCCCCAGACGTTTTCAGCCACGTTCTTGAAGATGATCCCGAGTGCGATGGTCGACATGATCCAGCCGAACTCGCTCTTGATCTTGATTGCCGGCCGCACGCCGATGCGTTCGACGAACGCGCCTTGCAAGGCGCCGAACACGCAGACGATCGGGATCATCAGCCAGTAGTTGACGCCCAGGCCCACCAGCGTCAGGCCGACAAGTGCGCCCAGCATCAGCGCATCGCCCTGGCCGAAATTGAGCGTGTCAGACGTCGCGAAGGTGAGCTGGTAACCGAACGCGATGACCGCGTAGATCATGCCGAGTGCGATACCGCTGAAGACAAGTTGGGTGAGGATTTGCATGGCAGGCCTGATCGGTGAGAACAACGAAAAAGTCCCTCTCCTGCTGGGAGAGGGACTCTCACGAAAGGCGGTGTGCTACTTCTTCGCGGGCAAGGCGCCCTTGGCGTTGACATCCTTCACCCGCACTTCCGAGGCCTTCTTGCGGTCGTCTTCGTAGGCGTACACCACGCGCTGGCCCTTCACCTCGCCGAACACCGGGATGTTCGCGGTGATCGCGTCATGGTCGTCCTTCGTGAAGGGGCGGTTGTAGGTCGTCACCACGCCGTCGACGGGTGCCTTCAAGTCTTCCAGCGCGGCCTTGATCTTTGGGCCGTCGGTGGCATTGGCCTGCTTGATGGCCGCTGCCAGCAGGTAGATCGAGTCGTAGCCCTGGGCCGCGGACACTGGTGAATCCATCCGGTTGGCCTTCGGCTTGAAGGTGCGCAGGTAGGCAATGATGAACGACTGGCGCTTCGGCGTCGTCGGCTCCTGGATGAAGGTCTGCGGCATCCGCGCACCTTCACCGCCGGGGCCGGCGTTGTCGATGAAGTTGGCCATCGACAGCGTCCAGCTGCCGATCATCGGCACCTTCCAGCCGAGCTTCGTCATGCCGTTGGCGATCTGTGCCAGCTCCGGGCCGATGGCGTAGGTGAGGATCGCTTCCGCCCCCGCTTCCTTGGCCTTCAACAGCTGGGCCGTCATGTCGACGTCCTTGATGTTGAATTTTTCGACCGTCACCGGCTTGATGCCCTTGAGGTCGAGCGCTTTTTCGAGGTCGGCGCGACCGAGTTGGCCGTAGTTGGTCGAGTCGGCCAGGATCGCCACCTTCTTGAAGCCGCGCCGCACCACCGCTTCTTCCACGATCATCGGCGCCTGGATGTTGTCGCTGGCCGCATTGCGGAAGATGTAGTTCTCGGGCTGGTCCTTGAACTGCTGCGTGATCAGCGAGCCGGTGGCCACGTTGTTCATCACTGGAATCTTCGCGTCCTGATAAAAGCGTTGCGCCGCCAGCGCCACGCCGGTGTTGATGAAGCCGACCGTGGCGACGACTTTCTCCTTGTTGATCAGCTCCTGTGCGATCTGCACGCCGCGCTCGTTCTTGGCTTCGTCGTCGCGTTCGACCAGCTCGATCTTGCGACCGATCACGCCGCCGGCGGCATTGATTTCATCGACCGCCAGCCGCACGCCGTCGCGCATGCTGACGCCCATCGATGACGACCCGCCAGTGAATGGGCCGGACATGCCGATCTTGATCGGCTCAGCCGCAGCGGCGGTCCCCGAGACGGCGCAGGCCATCGCGATGGCGGCAAGTTTCAATTGAATGTTCATGTTCTCTCCCAAGACGTACTGCCAATGCGGCGGATCGGCCCGACCCGACGCCGGTGCGAACACTCTAATTGAAGAAGCCCGCGGTTTTCCCCGCTTCTCTCGCACAAGTTGCCCAAGGTACGGGGAAAAATGAATAGAAGCTCCTGCGCCTGCCCATGGCCGAATCCGACACCCAAGACCGCCACCTGCCCGCCTCGCCGATTCGGCTGAAAAAGGCGCGCGAAGACGGCAATGTGCCCCGCTCGCGCGACCTCGGCCACTTCGCGGCGCTGGCCGCCGGTGGCTTCGGCCTGGTGGTGATGGCGCCGACGCTGATCGGCTGGACCCAGGGCGGCCTGGCCCGCAGCCTGAGCTTCGACGCCAGCGCCCGCCTGGGGCCAGCGGCCATGTTCGAGCGGCTGGCCGACCTCACCTTGATGATGCTGTGGGTGATCGTGCCGATGGGGCTGTGGATGACTGGCATCGGCATTGCCAGTGCGCTGGCCATCGGCGGCTGGAACTGGACCTTGAAGCCGCTGATGCCCAAAGCCACGCCCTTCAACCTGCCCGCCGGCATCGCCCGCCTACTCTCCAAGCAGCATGTGATCGACGCGCTGAAGGCCTCGCTGCTGGCGCTGCTGCTGGGCACCGTGGGCTGCCTGTACCTCTACTTTCACTTCGACGAATTCCGCGGTCTGATGAGCATGCCGCTGACTGCCGGTCTCGCGCAGGCCGGCTCGGTCATGCAAGGCGGCCTGTGGGTGCTGCTGGGCGTGCTGGCGGTGTTCGCGGCCATCGATGCGCCGCTGCAGCGCTACCTGAACGCGAACAAGCTCAAGATGAGTGCGCAGGAAGTAAAGCAGGAACACAAAGAATCCGACGGCAGCCAGGAGATCAAAAGCCGGCGCCGCCAGCTGATGCGCGAGTTGTCGCGCCGCCGCATGCTGGCTGCGGTGCCGACTGCCGACCTGGTGGTGATGAACCCGACCCACTACGCGGTCGCGTTGAAGTACGACGAGGCGCTAATGGGCGCGCCGCGCGTTGTCGCCAAGGGCGCCGATCTGCTGGCGATGACGATCCGCGACACCGCCCGCACCTCCAAAGTGCCTGTGCTGCAAGCGCCGGTGCTGGCGCGTGCGCTCTACGCCCACGCCGAACTCGACCGAGAAATCCCGACCGCGCTGTTCGCTGCCGTGGCCCAGGTGCTGGCCTATGTGTACCAGCTGCGCGCAGCGATGACCGGCCGTGGCGCGATGCCTCCTGACTTGCCCGAGCTGTCAGTGCCGCCGGAACTCGATCCGCACAACACGCCGGTGGTTGAGGACGCTGATCCCGCTTGATACGTGGTGCGCGGTGCAGCCGAGGGCGCGGGGTGACCGGCTCCGCTCATGTCCTCCGGGCCGGGTCACCGCGCAAATGCTGCAAGTAAAACCGATCGGGCCCTCCCCCTTGACTTCGCTGCGCCGGTCACCCCACGCCCTCGGCAGCCGGCACCGCGGTTGCACACCAATGACTTCAAACCCCCCGACCGCCTCGGTGATGGCGCGAGCGCTGTGACGTGCCGCTGTGTGGAGTGAACTCAAGGAGGAGGGTCGGCGCGGTTGAAACCGAAGCGAACCGCTGGTGAACCGGCCCGGGGGAGCAAGCCCGGACGCAAACAGTCCTGAGGACTGTTTGTGCCTGGCGAGCGCCCGGGGCTCTGTCCCCGGGCATGAACGCAACACGGCGGCGCGTCACAGCGTTCACCCACTCACATCAGCAGCCAAGAACTGCCCTTCATTCGTGCCCCTTATCTGGCTCAAGTTTGGGCGGTACGTCGGAACAATGACAAGCATCAACCAGCGCCTTGCATGTCCGCACCACTCCGCTCCCCATTGCCGTTGACGCGCACCGTCAAGGCCCTTTCTCGATGAACCCATTTCAACAAGTCAAGGCCTGGTTGGGCCCGAACGCCACCGCGATCCGCGCGCTGATGGCACCGCTGTTCATCGTGATGGTGCTCGCGATGATGGTGCTGCCGCTGCCGCCCTTCGCACTCGACTTGCTGTTCACCTTCAAC
Organism: Burkholderiales bacterium; assembly: GCA_031427315.1. GTDB lineage: Bacteria > Pseudomonadota > Gammaproteobacteria > Burkholderiales > Burkholderiaceae_C > PBB1. The sequence goes on from JANPNF010000321.1 coordinate 4,507, forward strand.
ATTGCGATGGCGTTGATGGTGATGATGGTGGCGGCCTACATGGTCAAGCCACTCGACTTCGCTGCCTTCCCAACGGTGATCTTGCTGACCACCTTGCTGCGACTGTCGCTGAACGTGGCCTCCACGCGTGTGGTGCTGCTCGAAGGCCACACCGGCCCGGGCGCTGCCGGTGCGGTGATCGAGTCGTTCGGCCACTTCCTGATCGGCGGCAACTTCGCGGTGGGTTTGATCGTCTTCGCGATCCTGGTGGTGATCAATTTCATCGTGGTCACCAAGGGCGCCGAGCGCATTGCCGAGGTCGGCGCGCGCTTCACGCTGGATGCGATGCCCGGCAAGCAGATGGCCATCGATGCCGACCTGAATGCCGGCCTGATCGACGAGAAGGAAGCCAAGCGCCGCCGCGCCGAAGTCGGCGACGAAGCGGAATTTTTCGGCTCGATGGACGGTGCCAGCAAGTTTGTGCGCGGCGACGCGATGGCGGGCCTGATGATCCTGGTCATCAACATCATCGGCGGCTTCATCATCGGCGTCGCGCAGCACGGCCTGTCGGCCGGCCAGGCGGCCGACAGCTACATCGTGCTGGCCGTGGGCGACGCGCTGGTCGCGCAGATTCCAGGCCTGCTGATCTCTGTCGCGGCCGCGATGGTGGTCTCGCGCGTCGGCAAGGGCAACGATGTCGGCACGCAGATCGCCGCACAGATGTTTAATTCGCCGCGCGCACTCGCCATCACCGCCGGCGTCATCGGCACGCTGGGGTTGATCCCGGGCATGCCGCATGTGGTGTTCATCCTGATCTCCTCCGGACTGGGCTATGCGGCCTACTGGATGCGTGAGCGCGACCGCATCGCACGCGAGGCCCCGCCGCAATCGGCCGCCGTGATGCCGGAGCCCAATGCCGAGGCCAGCTGGGACGACCTGCTGCCGATCGACACGCTGGGCCTGGAGGTCGGCTACCGGCTGATCTCGCTGGTCGACAAGGCACGCGAAGGCGATCTGCTAGCGCGCATCAAAGGCGTGCGGCGCAAGTTTGCGCAAGACGTGGGATTCCTGCCGCCGCCGGTGCACATCCGCGACAACCTCGAGCTCAAGCCCAGCATGTACCGGCTGACGCTGCGCGGCGCGGTGGTGGGCGAGGGCGAGGCCTTCCCGGGCATGTGGCTGGCCATCAAC
>JANPNF010000322.1:0-6425 GCA_031427315.1 Burkholderiales bacterium
AGCTGAATGGGCCGCCGAGCCGGGAGTCACCGGCCGCAAAAAATCCCGCACACAGCGGGCTTTTTTTTAAAAGGGTCAACGGCCCGTCAGATCGCTTCTTCGCCCGTCTCGCCCGTGCGGATGCGCACCACCTGGTCGATCGTCGTGACAAAGATCTTGCCGTCGCCGATCTTGCCGGTCTTCGCGGCCTTGACGATGGCTTCGATGCAGCGGTCGAGATCGGCGGTTTTGACCATGACCTCGACCTTCACCTTCGGCAGAAAATCAACCACGTACTCGGCACCGCGGTACAGCTCGGTGTGGCCCTTCTGGCGCCCGAAACCCTTGACTTCAGTCACTGTCAGCCCAGTCACACCGACCTCGGCCAGCGCCTCGCGGACTTCTTCAAGCTTGAACGGTTTGACGATTGCGGTGATCTGCTTCATACGGACCTTGGCGTTGATTTGACTGGAGTTTAAGGCTGATCATGCGCGGAACTTCGAGGTGATCGGATAGCGCCAATCGCGGCCAAACGCGCGATGGGTGATGCGGATGCCCACCGGCGCCTGGCGCCGCTTGTACTCGTTGACCTTGATCAACCGTGTCACGCGTTCGACATCGGCACGATCAAAACCCGCCGCCACGATGTCGTCGATGCTCTGGTCGTCTTCCATGTAGCGCTCGACTACCTCGTCGAGCACCGCGTACGCGGGCAGGCTGTCTTGGTCTGTCTGATCGGGCCGTAACTCGGCTGATGGCGCGCGCCTCAGGATGCGGGTGGGGATCACCTCACCGCGGCCGCCGTTGGGCTGCGCGTTTTTCCAGGCACAGAGGCGGTAGACCAGTGTTTTCGCCACGTCCTTGATCACCGCGAAGCCGCCGGCCATGTCGCCGTACAGCGTGCAGTAACCGGTGGCCATCTCACTCTTGTTGCCGGTGGTCAACACGATCGCACCGAACTTGTTAGAGAGTGCCATCAGCAGCGTGCCGCGGATGCGCGCCTGGATGTTTTCTTCGGTCGTATCTTCAGGCCGGCCGGCGAACTCGGAGGCCAGGCTCTGCTTGAACGCGTCGAACATTGGCGCGATCGAGATCTCGTCGTAGCGCACACCGAGGCGCTCGGCCGTGTCGCGCGCGTCGATCCACGAGATGTCGGCGGTGTACGGCGACGGCATCATCACCGCGCGCACCTTGTCGGCACCCAGCGCATCGACGGCAATCGCCAGCACCAGCGCCGAATCGACACCGCCACTCAGGCCGATCAGCGCGCCCGGGAAGCCGTTTTTGCCGATGTAGTCGCGCACGCCAAGGACCAATGCGGACCAAGCCTGGGCTTCGAGACAAGGCACCGGAGTGACGTCGCCCGTTGCCGCGTCGGCCGACACCTCGATCATCAGCAGCGACTCTTCGAACATCGGAGCCCGTGCCGTCACGCGGCCGGCCGCATCGACCGCGAATGAGGCGCCGTCGAAAACCACCTCGTCTTGCCCGCCACTCAGGTGAGCGTACAACAGCGGCAAGCCGACATCGCGCGCGCGCTCGCCCATGCGTGCCTCGCGCTCTTCGACCTTGCCCAGGTGGTATGGCGAGGCGTTCAGCACGCACATCACCTGCGCACCGGCGGCCTTGGCGCTGCGGGCCGGCTCGTCGAACCAGGCGTCTTCGCAGATCGCCAAGCCGAAGTGCAGGCCATCAACCTCAAACACCACCGGAGGCAGCCCCGCATCGCGACCCGAAGCGAAATAGCGCCGTTCGTCGAAGACCTGGTAGTTCGGCAGCTCGCGCTTGCAGTAGGTCGCGATCACGCGGCCTTCACACAACACCGAGGCGGCGTTGTAACGGCGCGGCACCGCGTGCGATTTGGTGCGCACATCGGCCTGATCGGCCAACTGGTGCGGGTGGCCGACGACCACGTGCAGACCGGGCAGGTCTGCCAGCGCGGCGGCGCAATCGGCGAGCGCGTCACGGCAGGCCTGCATGAAGGCCGGGCGCAGCAGCAAGTCCTCTGGCGGATAACCACACAGACTCAACTCGGGCGTCACCACCAGCGGCGCACCCTGAGAATGGGCGTGTCGTGCAAATTCGACGATCTTGGCGACGTTGCCAGCGATGTCGCCTACTGTCGCATTGATCTGCGCCAGCGCAACTTTGACCACAGGAAGAGAGCTCATGTTGAAGGCAGAAGCACAGGGCAGGAATCAAAAGGCACAGCAGCATTGAAGAATACTGTCATTAGGGTTCACGACCACCCCGCCGGCATCGCGGCAGCAGACTGGAACGCGCTGCTGGCCGATCAACCCAGCGCGACGCCGTTCATGCGCCATGAATACCTGCTGGCGCTGCACGAATCCGGTAGCGCTACCGCCAAAACCGGCTGGCAGCCGCAGTTTCTGTCGGTGCACGAAGGCGATGCGCTGGTGGCGGCCTGTCCGCTGTACATGAAAACCCACTCCTACGGCGAATACGTGTTCGACTGGGCGTGGGCCGATGCCTACCGCCGCCATGGGCTGGACTACTACCCCAAGCTGCTCGATGCAGTGCCGTTCACACCGGTGCCCGGCCCGCGCCTGCTGGCCCGCGATGCCGCCTCACGCGTGGCATTGCTGAAGGGCATGCAAAAGCTGGTGACTCAAGCGGGCCTGTCGTCAGCGCACCTGCTGTTCCTCGACGAGGCCGACAGCGCCGCGGCGCGCGAGGCCGGCTGGATGCTGCGCAGCACGGTGCAGTTCCACTGGGTCAACCGCACGCCGCAGCCTTACGCCGACTTCGCTGATTTCTTGGCCAGCCTGCAGCGCGAAAAACGCAAGAAGATCCAGCAGGAACGCCGCCGTGTGGCGGACGCCGGGGTCAGCTTCGACACGCTCGAAGGCGCGGCCATCACCGAAGCCGACTGGGATTTCTTCTACCGCTGCTACACCCTCACCTACCAGGCGCACCGCTCCACGCCTTACCTGACGCGCGACTTCTTTGCGCGGATGGCGCAAACGATGCCCGAGCACTGGCTGCTGTTCATCGCCCGCCGCGCGGGCGAGCGCGTTGCCGCGTCATTGATCTGCATTGACCCCGGCCAACGCAGCGCCTTCGGACGTTACTGGGGCGCCACCGAAGCGGTCAGCTGCCTGCATTTCGACGCCTGCTATTACCAGCCGCTGGCCTGGTGCATCGCGCAGGGTTACCAGCGTTTCGAGGGCGGCGCGCAGGGCGAGCACAAGATGGCTCGCGGCCTGCTGCCGGTGCAGACGCAGTCAGCCCACTGGCTGGCGCACCCGCAGTTCGCCGAGGCGGTGGCGAACTTTCTTCAGCAAGAAGGCGCAGGCGTCGCTCAGTACGTCGATGAACTGAACGACCGCTTGCCGTTCAAGGCTTCGACTTGAAGTCGCCTGCGAAGCCGTAGACGAAGCGGTCGGGCGACAGGTACTTGCGAAGTGCAGCGTTGACTTGGTCTAGCGTCAGCGCCTCGAGTTGCGCGTCAACCTGCGCTGAGCGCGCGAAAGTGCGGCCGATGTGCAGGTTATTGGTGATGCCAGCGGCCACGGCCGCGTCGCGGGCGCGTGTCAGTCGGCGGTAGTTCAGCAGGCCGCGCTGGCCTTCAGCCAACTCCTTCGCCGTGAAACCGTCCTTCATTGCCTTTGCCAGTTCTTCGCGGAACGCCGCCTCGACCTTCGGCTGGTTCTGCGGCGCGAAGATCGCCGTGGCCGACCACTCGGAATGCGGCTCGGTGTCGTTCCATTCGATCGAGCTGCGCACGTCGTACGACAGGCCCTCGGTCTCGCGGATACGCCGCCACAGCCGCGAATTGCCGCCCGAGCCGAGCAGGTAGTTCGCCATCGACAGCGCGGCGTAATCGGCGTCGTTGTCAGACAGCGGCACCGGGAACTCGACGCGCATCGTCGCGTTTTGCTTGTCAGGCGTTGCCAGCAGCAAACGCACTGGTGGCACCGAAATCAAGGGCTGCGGCACGCGGGTGTAGGGCGCGCCGACCTGCCAGTCGCCGAAAGCTGCCTGCAGCGCTTGGCGCACTGTCGCCACATCAAAGTCGCCGACGGCGGAGAACTCACCCGCCTTCGCGCCGTAGAAGGTCCGGTGGTGCGCGCGCACCTGCTCCAGCGTCACGCTGCTGAGGTCTTGCACGATCTCGTCGAAGGTGCGGGCGTAGCGCAGGTCACCGCGCGGATACGGGTTGCCCAGCCGGGCCAGTGTGTTGCCGACCACCGCTTCAGGCTCCTTGCGGTCTTGCTCGATGCTCGCCAACGCTTGCCGCCGCACTTCGTCGAGCGCGGCGGCCGGGAACACCGGGTGGCGCAACAAGTCGCCGACCAGCGCGATCGCCGCGGGCAAGTTGTCGCGCCGCGAACTCAGGTTCACCGTCACCCCGCTCGCGCCACCACTGATGCTCATCTCGGTGTGCAGCGCGTCGAGCCGGTCTTGAATCTGCTGGCGCGTCATCGTTGCCGAGCCCTTGTCGAGGAGTGAAGCAGCGATGTCCGCCACTTCGCTCTGGCCGAACAGCGATTTCTCGTCGCCGAAATGCAGCGACAGCATCGCCTGCACCGCATTGCCACGGCTGCCCTTGGGCAACAGGCCGACGCGCAAGCCGCCGATCTCGAAGCGCTGCGTGCGTCGGTCGATGTTGGCCGGCGTCGCCTCGAAGGACTCCACCGCCGCGGCCGCGCCTTGCGGCTTGAAGGTCTTGAGTTCCGCGACAACATCGACCTTGGCCGGCACCGGCGCACGCTGGGGCCCGTCGGTCGGCAGGTAAGTACCCAGGGTGCGGTTCGAGGGCAGCAGGCGCTGTTCGGCCACGCGCTGAACGTCTGCCAACGTGGCGTCACGCACCCGGTCGCGGTTCAAAAAGAACAGCCGCCAGTCACCCATGGCCACGGTTTCACTGAGCGCCACGCCCACCGTTTCCGGGTTGGTGAAGGCCTGGTCCCAGCCTTTGAGCCATTTGACCTTGGCGCGATCCAGCTCTTCCTGCGTGATCGGCGTCTTCGACACCGATTCGACAGTGGCCAGCAGTTCGGTGCGTGCCACGTCCACTTCCTGCTGCGGCCCGAGTTGCGCGCCGAACAGCGCGAAGCCAGGCTCGGCCAAGCCCTGCGCGAATGCGTAGGTGGTGGCGGCCAAGCCCTTTTCGGTCAGCCGCTTGTGCAAGCGTCCACCGGGCGCGTCGCCCATGATGGAGCCCAGCAGATCGACCGCGGCGAAGTCAGGGTGCGCCCCAGGCGGTGCGTGGTACGCCGCGTAGAGCACCGGCACGCCGCCGGTGCGACGCAAGGTGATGCTGCGCTCACCGTCCTGTACCGGATCGAGCGTGTACTGCTTGGGCAGCACGCGGGTCGGCTTTTTGATGACGCCGAAGGACTGCGCGATCCACGACAGCGTCTGCGCAGCCGGGAACTTGCCGGAGACGATCAGCGTCGCGTTGTCAGGCTGGTAGTACAGCCGATAGAAAGCCTGCAGGCGGGGAATGTCAACGTTCTCGACGTCGCTGCGGGCGCCGATCGTGTCCTTGCCGTAGTTGTGCCACTGGTACATCGCCGACAGCGTCTTCGAAAACAAGATGCGGTCGGGGCTGTTCTCGCCCGATTCCATCTCATTGCGCACCACCGTCATCTCGGTGTCCAGCGACTTGCGCGCGATGTAGCTGTTGACCATCGCGTCGGCCTGCCAGCCCAGGTACCAGCGCAGGTTGTCGTCGTTGGCGGAGAAGCTCGCGGTGTAGTTGGTGCGGTCGAACCAGGTGCTGCCGTTGGCCGCTAGCCCCCGCTTGGTGAAGTCGGGCCAGACGTTCGGGTGCTTCGGCGAGCCCTTGAACAACAGGTGCTCCAGCAGGTGCGCCATGCCGGTCTCGCCGTAGTTTTCGTGGCGCGAGCCGACGCGGTAGGTCAGGTTGACGGTGGTGGTGGGCTTGGCGCTGTCGGGGATCAGCAACACCTGCAGGCCGTTGGCCAACCGGTACTCGTCGATGCCCTCGACCGACTGCACTCGGGTCACGCCCGACGGCAGGCTTTGCGCCTGAGCCGATGGCGCCAGGAGCGGCAGCACGGCCACCCACAAGGACAAAACGAAGGGGAACGCGCGCAGCAATAAATTCACGGGAGTGCTCTGCAAGCCAGGTGGGCGGGCAGTGTAGAGCGCGCCGCTGTGCGGTCGGTTCCGCGGGATTTCCAGCAGAACGAATACAAAAAAAGCGCCCGGCGGGCGCTGTTGGAGTTATCAGCCTGAGGTGTCAGTCGGCCTGCGACTTCTTGTAATTGACCATGCCCGAGCTGATTTCCTCGTGCGCGGCCTGCGGGCCCGACCAGCCCTTGACCTTGACCCACTTGTTCGGCTCCAGGTCCTTGTAGTGCTCGAAGAAGTGCTGGATCGTGCGCAGTTGAAGTTCGTGCATGTCTTCCGGCTTTTGCCAGCTGGCATAGATCGGCAGCAGCTTGTCGATCGGC
>JANPNF010000323.1:0-8435 GCA_031427315.1 Burkholderiales bacterium
CCAAAGGCAGATCGACCGCCTGCGCGGCGTGCGATGCACCCAGCATCAGCGCCGCGCCGCCAGCACGCGACAGATCGACGAGCAGCGCGCGCCGTGACAGCGCCGCGAGGGGATTGGGTTTCATCGTCGATTCCGGAAACAAGCGCTTCGATCCGCACACATGTCCGCTACCTTACCGGCAACGCGTGGCCCATGCCGCGCCTCGATGCGCAGGCGTGCCGATCAAAATCATCGGCATGCCAGTTGTGCCCCGTCGCCTCATCGCTCACCTCGACATGGACGCCTTCTATGCGTCGGTCGAGTTGTTGCGCTACCCCGAGTTGCGCGGACAGGCGGTGGTGATCGGCGGCGGGCGCGACCGGCAGCCAGTGATGCAGCCCGACGGCACGCGCCACTACGCCAGTCTGCGCGGCTACGCCGGCCGCGGTGTCGTCACCACCTGCACCTACGAGGCCCGCGCGCTCGGCGTGCATTCAGCCATGGGCTTGATGAAAGCCGCGCGGCTGGCGCCCGAGGCGGTGCTGCTGCCAGTCGATTTTGATGAATACCGCCTCTACTCACGCCGCTTCAAGGATGCGGTACGCAGCCTCGCGCCGCAGGTCGAAGACCGCGGCATCGACGAGATCTACATCGACCTGAGCGAGATGCCCGGCGCGCAGCGCGATGCCGGCGCCGCGGCGGCGCGCGCGTTGAAAAACGCGGTGTTCGAGGCCACTGGCCTGCGCTGCTCGATTGCGGTGGCGCCGAACAAGCTGCTGGCCAAGATCGGCTCCGAGCTCGACAAGCCCGACGGCCTGACGCTGCTCGCAGAAGCCGACCTCACCACACGCATCTGGCCGTTGGCTGCGCGCCAGGTCAACGGCATCGGGCCGAAGGCCGCCGAGAAGCTGGCCGGCTTCGGCCTGCACACCATCGGCGATGTGGCGGCCGCCGATCCGCAGTGGCTGCTGGCGAACTTCGGGCTCAGCCACGGCGCCTGGCTGCATGCGGCGGCGCACGGCCGCGACGAGCGGGCCATCGTCACCCACAGCGAACCGAAATCGATCAGCCGCGAAACCACCTTCGAGCGCGACCTGCATGCGGTGCACGACCGCAGCGCGCTGTCGGCCCTGTTCACCCAGCTGTGCGAGCGACTGGCCAGCGACCTGCAACGCAAGGGCTACGCGGCGCAGACCCTCGGCATCAAGCTGCGTTTCGACGACTTCAAACGCGTCTCACGCGATGTGACGCTGCCCGCGCCCATCGCCGATGCGCAAGCAATCCGCCACGCGGCCGGCTCGTGCCTCAAACGCGTGGATTTGTCGCAGCGGCTGCGGCTGATCGGCGTGCGGGCCAGCGGCCTGGTGCCGACCTTTGACGCAGCGTCCGCTGAACTTCAGACGCCGGGCACCCGAGGCGCGGGGACGCGCCCTGCGCCGATGACGCACAAATGGCAGGGCGAACTGCCGTTCTTCGAGCCTTCAACGGAGACACGAGCTTGAAGAATGGTTTGGGTTTCCACTAGATATCGCGTGCGTCGTCCCGAGCGCGCGGCTTGCACTCATGAGCCCGCGTGAACCTCGTTATGTCACACGTCGTTTGACGGCGGCGACGCTGCTTGTGTTCGGTCACGCAGGTGTCGCATCGGCACAGGAAGCCGCCCCAGCGACGCTCGCATCAACGCTCGCACCAGCGCCCGCACCATCGCGGGCACCCGCGGCCTCGACGCCCCCCGCGCAGCCGCAGATGCCCGCAATGGTGCCGGGCCGCCAAGGCAAGCTGCTGCTGACCTCGGGTGTCGCCAGCATCGACGGCGCGGCTGGCGGTGGCCTGACGCCGTGGGCCGTCACCGGCGGCTACGCGACCGATGGCGGATTCGGCACCAGTGCCTTCTTCACCCGCACCCTCGTGCAGGACTACGCGCTGAACGTGTACGGCGTGGCCGTGGGCTGGGGCGATCGCCTCGAAGTCTCGCTGGCGCGCCAGGAATTCAACACCGGCCAGTCGATCGCACCGCTCGGCTTTCCGGGCCTGAAGCTGCGGCAGACCATCGTCGGCTTGAAAGTGCGCGTGGCTGGCGATGCGGTTCTCGACAGTGACAACTTCATGCCGCAGATTGCCCTGGGCATCGAATACAAAGACCTGGACGCGGGCCGCTTTGAGCCGGTGCTGCGCTCGCTCGGCGCCCACACCCAGGGCACCGATGTCTACGCCAGCGCCACCAAGCTGTTCTTGGCGCAGAGCGTGCTGGTCAACGCCACGCTGCGCGCCACCCGCGCCAACCAGAACGGCCTGCTCGGCTTCGGCAGCAGCAGGCGTGACAACTACCGCCTGCAGGCCGAGATGTCGCTGGCGCTGGCCTTGCGCAAAGACCTGGCCATCGGCATCGAATACCGCATGAAACCCGACAACCTGAACGGCGTGGCGTTCGGCAATGGCCTGCGTGAAGACGACTGGAAAGACGCCTTTATCGCCTGGACGCCCAGCAAATGGTTCTCGCTGACGCTGGCCTACGTCGACCTCGGCCACGTCGTGCCAGCACTGACGCCACGGCGGCAGACCGGGCCGTATGTGTCGGCGCAGCTTTCGTATTGAACCCGTCTAACTCATCAGGTGTGACATGAAACATGCATCGAACGGCGCTCACGCGCTGAATACGTTGTGGAGCCTGGGACTCTGCGGTCTTGCCCTCAGTGGCCCGGCCACGGCCGAGGAGCCGACTCGGCCCCCTGCCATCGTCGACACCTACATCCCTGTCGCGCCATCCGATGACTCGCTGTACCGAGACCTGGGCGGCCAGGGCGGCCTGGTGAAGATCGCCGACGAATTTCTGACGCGCCTGCAGGCCGACCCGCAGCTGGCTGCGTTCTTCCGCGACATCGACGCCACGCAGTTCAAAGAGCGGCTGGTGACCCAGTTCTGTGAAGTCTCGGGCGGACCGTGCAAGCAGGCCAAGCACGACATGCGCAAAGTGCACAGCGCGGTCGACATCAACAAGGCCAGCTTCAACGCCACCGTCGAGGTGCTGCAGCAGGCGATGCATGCGCAAGGCGTCGGCTACCGCACGCAGAACAGATTGCTGGCGCAGCTGGCGCCGATGCACCGCGACATCATCAACGTGCCCTGAAGATTCTGGCAGCCGCCCAACGCGGCTGTTCGGCGGCGACTAGCATGCATAAATCCATCCTCTGCTGCCCCGCCCATGCCACCCATCACCCACATCGAAGAACTACGCCGCCTCGCCAAAAAGCGGGTGCCGCGGATGTTCTACGACTATGCCGATTCAGGCTCGTGGACCGAAGGCACTTACCGCGCCAACGAGGCTGACTTCCAGCGCATCCAGCTGCGCCAGCGCGTGGCCGTCGACATCACGAAGCGCAGCACGCGCGTGCAGATGATCGGCATCGATGCCGCGATGCCGGTGGCCATCGCGCCCACCGGCATGACCGGCATGCAGCACGCCGATGGCGAAATCCTCGCCGCGCGCGCCGCCGAGAAATTCGGCATCCCGTTCACGCTGAGCACGATGAGCATCTGCTCGATCGAAGACATCGCCGCGCACACCACGGCACCGTTCTGGTTCCAGCTCTATGTCATGAAAGACCGTGGCTTCGTCGAAGCCCTGATCGAGCGCGCCCGCGCCGCAAAGTGCAGCGCGCTGATGTTGACGCTCGACTTGCAGGTGCTGGGCCAGCGCCACAAAGACATCAAAAACGGCCTTAGCGCCCCGCCGAAACCGACGATCGCCAATTTGATCAACCTCGCGACCAAGCCGCGCTGGTGTCTGGGCATGCTGGGCACGAAGCGGCGCAGCTTCGGCAACATCGAAGGCCATGCGCAGGGCGTGGGCGACCTGTCGTCGCTGAGCGCCTGGACGGCCGAACAGTTCGACCCGGCGCTGACCTGGGCCGATGTCGAATGGGTCAAGAAACGCTGGGGCGGCAAGCTGATCCTGAAGGGCATCATGGATGCTGAAGACGGGCGGCTGGCCGCCGACAGCGGCGCCGATGCACTGGTCGTGTCGAACCACGGCGGGCGCCAGCTCGACGGCGCGCCGTCGTCGATTGCCGCGCTGCCGGCGATTGCCGAGGCGGTCGGTGACCGCATCGAGGTGTGGATGGACGGCGGCATCCGCAGCGGTCAGGACGTGCTGAAGGCCTGGGCACTCGGCGCGCGTGGCACGCTGATCGGCCGCAGCTTCCTCTACGGCCTGGGCGCACTCGGCGAGGCGGGCGTGACGCGCTGCCTGGAGATCATCCGCAACGAGCTCGACCTGACGATGGCGTTTTGCGGCCACACCGATCTGCGCACGGTGAACCGCGGCATCTTGCTGCCCGGCACTTACTGAAGTGCTACGTCAAGGCGTCAGCCCATCACCTCACGCAACGCCTCGACAGTCACTTCGTAGCCTTCCAGCACGGCCTCTGATTGCTCCCCGAACACGAGGCTGGGCTCCTCGTCGTGGAAGATCGACAACACACACGGGCCCGCCTTGCCGTCATAGATCGTGGCGTACGTGTGGTCGTCCAGCAGCAACCACATCTTGCCAGGCGCGTCTTCCTGGATCTGCAGGCAGATTTCTCGGTCGTCGTTCCAGGTGCTGTGATGCAACTCGTCGCTGCGAGCTGCCAGCAGCTGTTCGGTGGTGATCGTTGACATGGTGGCTTGCTCCGGCGCTGCCTGGCCTGCTCGACCCAGGGAAAAAATGTGATGCGTTGCATCCGGATTCTGACGAGCCACCGCAGCCGATGCCATGTGGGTTTGCCATCAATGGGGCTCGCACATCAGCCCGCAGCAGCCCGCCGGCATGCGTGGGTGTCGCGCTGTCTGCGCCGATCGGAGCCGATCGGAGCCGAATGTGCAGCTTCCGGGCGGGCGACCGTTCACGTCCGACGTCTGCACCTCGGCGCGTGGCACGAGCCAACCCAGGCGCCGCAATACGAAACGCACGCGTGGTTCGGTCAGATCTCCCTCAGTTGAGGCGAGGGAGAAAAGTGGGGCGCCCAGCGGTTCTGGAACAGCAAGTTTTGAAGAACGCGAACATCGGATTAACCTGAAGACAGGAGTGAGTTTCGGTCGCAGACTTGGCTGTTAGGCGGCTCCGATTGGCACACGGCCCAGCACACGAGCCTCCCTGGCGCGCCACCCTTTGGAGAATCACCCAATGCCGAACACCCGAACCGCGAATGCCATCCGTCTGGAGTTTGCCCCGGACTCTTTGGTCCAGTCCAATCTCTCAGGCGCCGCCTTCACAGGCGACTGGCTCTGGGTGGCAGGCGACGAAGCCTGCGGCCTGGACCGCCTGCGCCAGCTCCCGCCGGTCGGTTGCGAGGCCTTGCGCTTCGGAGACGTGCGCGATTTCCCGCTCGCCGATCTGCTGGACCTGCCCGGCGCGGCGGACGAAGAGGCCGACCTGGAAGGCATGGCCGTTGCCGACGGTTTCCTGTGGGTGGTGGGCTCGCACGGCCTGAAGCGCAAGAACGCCAGGCCGGAGCTCGGCCACGCCGACAACGCCAAGCGACTGGCGAAAGTGGCCTTGGACGGCAACCGGCGCCTGCTGGCCTGTCTGCCGATCGAGTCCGACGCGCAGGGCGAACCCTGCCTGGTGCGGCAGGCGCAGGACGGCCGGCGGGCGCTGTGCCTGAAGGGCGATGCACGAGTGAATCTGCTCACCCGCGCGCTCGCCGACGACTCGCACTTCGGGCCCTACATGGCCATCCCGGGCAAGGACAACGGCTTCGACATCGAGGGCTTGGCCGTTGACGGGCGCCGACTGCTGCTTGGCCTGCGCGGCCCGGTGCTGCGCGGCTGGTCGGCGATGCTTGAGGTCGCCGTCGAGGCCCGCAGCGACCAGCTGCGTCTGGCGCCCCTGGACGACAGTGGCACCTTGGTCCGCAAGCATTTCCTGCAGCTCGACGGCTTGGGCGTGAGGGACCTGCACTTCTCAGGCGACGACCTCTACATCCTCGCCGGCCCGACGATGGTGCTGAACGGAGACATACGCGTCTTCAAGTGGCCTGCCGCCCGGCCCTTGCTGGCGGCCAACCGAGAGCCGGTGCGCTTCGAGTCGGCGCTGACCGAGTCAGTGCCCCTGCCGCACGGGCCTGGCACCAACCGCGCTGAGGCCATCTGCGACCTGCCGGTGGCGCTGTCGGGCGGCAAGGCGCGCTGGCTCGTGCTGTATGACGCGCCTGGCGCCGATCGCAAGGAGGGCGACCACACCGTCTTCGGCGACCTGCTGCAGCGCGATTGAGATCGCCCGCCACATGGCCGCTTTCCCCGAAATCGACCTCGCATCACCGCTTCAGTTCGTCATCAACGCGGCAGCGGGCGGCAACGACGCGGAAGCAAAGCGCGACATCATCGAAACCGCGCTGCGGGCCGGCGGACGCCGAGGCGACTTGCTGTTTTGCAGCCCCGGCGAGTTGACCAGCGCGTCGCAGCAAGCTGCAACGCGTGCCTCAACGATCCGTTCGGCCGTGGTTGCTGTCGGTGGCGACGGCACGCTCAACACCGTGGCCCAGGCCGCACACGCCGCGGGCTGCGCGATGGGCGTGGTGCCACAGGGCACGTTTAACTACTTCGCCAGCACGCACGGCATACCTGCAGACCCGGCCGATGCCGTTCGCCAGCTGCTGAGTTCAGCGCCGGCACCGGTTCAAGTGGCCGGCATCAACGAACGTGTTTTCCTTGTGAACGCCAGCCTCGGGCTCTATCCCGACCTGCTGGAGGACCGGGAAGCCTTCAAAGCGCGCTTCGGTCGCAGCCGCTGGGTGGCGTTCATGGCGGCCTGTGCGACCTTGCTGCGCGCGCAGCGCCGCCTGCGACTGCGCATCGAGACCGGTGGCAAGGTGCGCGACCTGCAAACCTTGACGCTCTTCGTGGGCAACAACCGCCTGCAGCTGCAACAGTTCGGCGCGGAACCTGAAGACACCTTGGCCGGCACACCTGGCGACGGCAGCATGGCCGCTGTGGTGTTGCGTCCCATCGGGGCGATGTCGATGATCGCACTGATGCTGCACGGCGCCATGGGTCGGCTGGGCGAAGCCGCAGGCGTGGAACGATTCGAATTCGAGCACCTGGTAGTGCGGCCCACCCTGCCACAGGGACACCGTGGTGTGAAAGTGGCTTTCGACGGTGAGGTGACAACGATGCGCGCCCCTCTCAACTTTCGCGTGCTCGACAGGCCGCTGTATCTGCTGAAGCCGCAGCGTCGAGTTTTTCTACCTGAAAGTCAAGAAAGCGCTGCTTCTTCCGAGTGAAGACGGAATGCATATTCCAGCCCAGCATCAAGCTGTATCCCGTCCGACTGAAAAGGAGTCTTATCTTGCGCAACTATCCCCATAACAGCCCTGAAGCCGCAGCCCGCATCGTTGCGCTGGTGCTCATTTCCGACGGCCATGTTTGCAGTTCCGAGTTCGACATCCTCAAGCAGCTGGGCGCGGAGCGTGAGCTTGGGCTGGAGCCCCAACTCCTTCCGCACATCGTTCACACGTTGTGCGAAGAACTGCTGGCCGGCGGGTACGCAACAGGGTCGCTCATCAGCAACGTCGATGACAGCGCTTTGGCGTCGTTGATGGCCGAGATTTCGGATCCAGCGCTGCAAAGAAAAGTCCTTCGCCTGTCCTTGGCAGCCGCTCGGGCAGACGGCCACCTTGCCGACGGCGAGACGCTGGTCATTGAGTCGGCAAAGCACCATTGGAAGCTGATCGATGGAGAAGAGCCGAACGCCTTGAAAGCAGCCCGCCGTATTGACAATTGACCGGGGCCGCCAAGCGGCCATCAAACCCGAGCCTCTGCCATCAACCGCATCACCAAGGGATGGTGCTGGCCGCGACGCGATCGGATGGCGTGGATCTCCTCCTTCACACCGTCACTGCTGCCAAGCAAGCGAATTCCGCGCATCAGACCGACATCGTCCGCGCCAAGCCGACTGACCGGGAATACGCCCAGGCCGCGAGCCGCGAAGACCGCGAGCAGCGCGCTGTCCTCGAACTCGCCGACGATGCGGGGACGCAGACCCTGCGCCTCGAACCAATGGTCCAGCGTCGACCGCAGGGCTGAGTGCCCTGTAGGCAGCAACACAGGCAGTTCGTTCAAACTTTGCGGAAAGCGGTTGCGTTCGGTCTTGCCGACCAGCCGGTTCGGTCCATACCACTCGACCGGCGAATTGACGAGCCGCTCGCTGGTCAGGCGCAGGTTCGGGTTACGGGGCGCGGCCTGCCCAGCGAGCACCAGATCCAGCTGATGCAGCGCCAGCTCGCCCAGCAGTTGCTCAAACTCTCCTTCGTGACACACCAGCCGCAGGTTGGGGGTGCTCAACACCGGCTCCAGCAGCGCGTGGGCCGCGAGCTTGGAGATCCCGTCGGTGAACCCGACCGCCAGGCGGGCCGCCTTGCCGTCAGCCGCTTCGCGCACCTCGTCGGGGATGCCCTGGCCCAGATGAAAGATCTCTT
>JANPNF010000324.1:0-2715 GCA_031427315.1 Burkholderiales bacterium
GATCGCGATCGGCTGACACTCGTGCGCATCGCTGAACCCCAGTAGCTGCCGCGTGATCGCGGCACCGCGCGTCGCGGCAGCGTTCATTGCAAAGCCTGGCTGCGCATGTTGGCACCGCCCAGGCTCTGCGGAGCTGAGGCGCTTGCCCGACCCGCTGGCGCCGCTGGTCTGGGCCGGCCTTCGCTACTTGCCGCCAGCGGTTCTGCTATGGCTGGCATTCGTTTTCGGGCGGACCTTGCGCGCCGGCGCCACGCCACTGATCGAGCGCATCGCACGGCACAGCAACCCGGCCCTGCCCGCGGTACTGGCCCGCTACACGCGGCGCCTGACCGCCCTCTGGTGTGCCTACTTCGTCGTCGCCGCCGTCCTTACGGCGATGGCGAACATGGCCTACGTGGCAGTGAGCCTTGCCGTGTGGGCCGGCACCGTGGTGCTGTTCGTGGGCGAGCGCTGGGTTCGGCCCAAGCTCTTTCCCGGCCAGACCTTTCCGGGTCTGGTGCAGCAGCTTCGCGACACGTGGAGTATCTGGCGCAAGCGCAGTTGATTCGGTGACATCGATGCAGCAGTTGCTCGACTCGCCCCTGGTGGCGGCCGCGTCTCATCTGGACAAGCCGGCCTTGGTCGGCACGGAACAGGCATGGACCTGGGGCCAGATTCACGAGGCCTCCATCGCTCTGTCCAGCCGCCTCGGCGACGCGTCCGTGGTGTGCAACCTGTGCACGTCGCGCGTGAGCTTCCTGGTCACCTGGCTGGCGGCGTTGCGCAACCGGTGTCTGTTGATCCTGCCGCCATCGGGCGGCAATGCCGATCTGGTGGCGATACTGCAGGCGAGTGCCAACCCGGTCGTCGTGGTCGACGACCCACAGGCCATCCAGGCGCAGTGGCGGCAGAGCGCCCACTGTCTGACTTGTCAGCCCGAGTGGAAACCCTCGCAAGCCACGGCCGCCGAGTTGGCCTGGCAACCGGCCTGGGATGCCACCGCGGTGCGGCTGTACACCTCGGGCAGCACCGGTGCGCCTGAACCCCAACCCAAGACCCTGCTGCATCTGGCCACCGGCGCACTGGTGCTCGGCGAGCGGCTGTCGCAGGACGTCGCCGGTGGTTTGCCGGCCATCCAGCGCATCGTCTGCAGCGTGCCGCCGCAGCACATGTTCGGGGTCGAGTGCTCGGTCATGCTGTCGCTGGTGCACGCGATCCCCGTGCTCGATCGCCGGCCCTTGTTGCCGGCCGATGTACGGCAAGCGTTTGCCGCCTCGCCGCCGGCTGCCTGGATCGCGACACCGCTGCATTTGCGCAGCCTCGTGCAGACGGGGGGCGCGGTGCCGAACTGCAGCGTCGTCATCGCCTCCACGATGGCACTGAGCCAGGGCTTGGCACAGCAGACCGAAGACCTCGTCGATGCGCCCGTGCTCGAGATCTACGGATCGACCGAAACCGGTGTGCTGGCGATGCGGCGGACGGCGCATGAAACGAAGTGGCGCCCGGTGGACGGTGCGCACCTCGAATCGGCCCACGACGCGACCCAGGCCTGGGGTTCGCATTTCGCCTCGCCGGCGAAGTTGCCCGATCAGGTCGACCTCGATGCGACCGGGCGCTTCACGCTGCTCGGCCGGCAGACCGACCTGATCAAGATCGCGGGGCGTCGGGCCTCGCTGGCCGGGCTCAATCTGCTGCTGCAGGACTTGCCCGGTCTCGAAGATGGCGTGTTCTACCTGCCGGCCACCGACAGCCCGATCGAGCGGCTGTGCCTGATTCATTCGGGCCCCGCCCTGGACCGCGCAGCCACGCAGCAGTGGCTGCGAGCGCGGCTCGATCCCGCATTTTTGCCGAGAACCCTGATTCGCGTCGATCGCTTGCCGCGCAGCGACAACGGCAAGCTGCAACGGCAAGCACTCGACCAGCTGTACGCGCAATGGCGAGCCGCCGCACGCCGGCCGCCGCCGGCAACAACAGCGACGGTGTTTCAGTTTGCCGTGCCGAAGAATCACCCTGCGTTGCCGGGTCACTTTCCGGGGCGGCCGATCGTGCCGGGTGTACTGCTGCTCGACCAGGTGCTGGCGCATGTCAGTAGCGCGCTGCACCGCCCGGTGGTCCTGCTGCAACAGGTCAAGTTCACGTCGGCACTGCGGCCCGAGGAGACGGCGCTGGTCGCGTTCGACAGCGATGGGCAACGCGTCGAGTTTTCCGTCAAGGCGCTGCGCGACGGCGCAGCGGTGACGCTGGCCAGCGGCAGCTTGCTGCTGGCCAAACAGGCAACGACGCCCGGATGACACTGTGGAAGGCCAAGGCGGAGCGCGGCAGTGCCTGGCTCATACGCCTCATCGTCTGGCTCGCGCGATCGGTGGGCAGGCCATTTTGCCGCGCCTTGCTGTACCCGATCGTGCTCTACTTCGTCGTCACCGACGGCATCGCCCGTCGCGCCTCCCGTGAGTTCCTCAGCGTCGCACAGGGCCGGCGCGCGCGCTGGGTCGACGTGTTCGCGCACATCCACTGGTTCGCCGCCACCTTGCTCGACCGCGTTTACATGGCCAACGGCGAGTTCGATCGCTTCCATGTCACGGTCGAGGGCGATGCCCTGGTTCGTGACGCGTTGAGGGCGGGCAAGGGCTGCGTGCTGCTGGGCTCGCATCTCGGCAGCTTCGACCTGATGATGCTGGCCAACCAGGCGCTGAGCGATCAACCGATCACCGTGCTGATGCACGTCGACCCGCGCTC
>JANPNF010000325.1:0-5103 GCA_031427315.1 Burkholderiales bacterium
CAACAACGTCGACACCAATTCGCGGCTGTGCATGAGCAGCGCGGTGGCGGGCTACAAGGCGACGCTGGGCGCCGATTCACCGCCCGCCTGCTACGACGACCTGAACCACGCCGACACGCTGTTCATCGCCGGCTCGAATGCGGCGTTCGCCCACCCGATTCTGTTTCGTCGCTTCGAGGACGCCAAGCGCGCGCGCCCCGGGCTGCGCCTGATCGTCATCGACCCGCGCCGCACCGAAACCGCCGATGCGGCCGACCTGTTTCTGCAGATCCTGCCCGGCACCGACGTGGCACTGTTCAACGGCATGCTGCACCTGATGCTGTGGGAGGGCCTGACCGATGCGGCCCACATCGCCGCGCACACCCACGGTTTCGAGGCCTTGCGCAACCGGGTGCGCGACGACGCACCGAAGGCTGTGGCGCAGCTCTGCGGCATCGCCGAAGCCGACCTGGTGCAGGCCGCCCGCTGGTTCGCCGGACTGGACGGGGCCGACCCCACAAAGCGTCGCCCCACGCTGTCGCTGTACTGCCAGGGCCTGAACCAGAGCAGCAGCGGCACCGCGAAGAACGCAGCGCTGATCAACCTGCATCTGGCCTGTGGGCAGATCGGCAAGGCCGGCGCCGGACCGTTCTCGCTGACGGGCCAGCCGAACGCGATGGGCGGTCGCGAGGTCGGCGGGTTGGCCACCGCACTGAGCGCCCACCGCGACCTGGCCAACCCCGAGCACCGCGCGGAAGTGGCCCGACTGTGGCAGCTCGACGAGGTGCCGTCCGCGCCGGGCAAGAGCGCGGTCGAGCTGTTCGAGGCGGCGGCCGATGGGCAGATCAAGGCGCTGTGGATCGCCTGCACGAACCCAGCACAGTCGATGCCCGACCAAGCCGCGGTGCGCCGCGCGCTCGAACGCTGCGAGCTGGTTGTCGTGCAAGAGGCCTACGCCACCACCGCCACCGCGCGCTACGCCGACGTGCTTCTGCCTGCCACCTCG
Organism: Burkholderiales bacterium; assembly: GCA_031427315.1. Classification (GTDB taxonomy): domain Bacteria; phylum Pseudomonadota; class Gammaproteobacteria; order Burkholderiales; family Burkholderiaceae_C; genus PBB1. Next base: position 986 of record JANPNF010000325.1, read on the forward strand.
TGGGGTGAGAAGGACGGCACCGTCACCAACAGCGAACGCTGCATTAGCCGCGTGTGCCCGGCCGTTAATGCGCCGGGCGAGGCTCGCCACGACTGGCAAATCGGTGTCGATTTCGCGCGCCGACTTGAAAAGCGTCTGCACGCCGAGCCGAAAACCGCAGCCCGTCTGCGCCCGAATGCCTCCACGCTGTTTCCGTATGACGATGCCCGCGCGGTGTGGAACGAGCACCGTGAATTGACGCGCGGGCGCGACCTGGACATCACCGGACTGAGCTACGCGCAACTGGAGCAGTCGCCCGCGCAATGGCCGTTTCCCGAAGGCGCCAGGGCCGGCCGGGCGCGGCTTTACGAAGACGGCCACTACGCCACCGCGGACGGCAAGGCGCGCTTCGCCGACACCGCCTACGAGCCCGTGTCCGAGGAGCGCGACGCCCGTTATCCATTCGCGCTGAATACCGGCCGACTGCGCGACCAGTGGCACGGCATGAGCCGCACCGGCACGCTGGGACGCCTGTTCGGCCACGAGCCTGAACCGGGCGTGGACATGCACCCGCAAGACATGCTGCGCCTGGGGCTGGCGGCGGGAGAGCTGGTGCAGCTGAGTTCGCGCCGTGGCGAGCTCGTTTTGCCGGCGCGTGCCAGCCCGCAGGTGTTGCCGATGCATTGCTTCATCGCGATGCACTGGGGAGACGAATACGTGTGGGGCGCCAATGCCGCAGGCCAACGGGCGGCGGGCGTCAATTCATTGACCTCTCCAGCCTACTGTCCACAGTCGAAGCAGCCGGAGCTGAAACATGCGGCCGTCAAGATCACGAAAGTGGCGCTGCCGTGGCGGCTGCTGGCGCTGGCCTGGCTGCCCGCGGACGAGGTGCTGACCCTGAAACACACGCTGGGCACGGTGGTCGAGCGCCTGGGCAGCGCGCTGCCGTTTGCGCTGTGCGTGCCGTTCGGCCGTGAACGCACCGGGCTGCTGTTGCGGGCGGCGGCGCCACAACCGGCACCACAGGCCTGGCTGGAATCACTGGAGGGCTTGCTGGGACTCAGCCAGGCCGGTGTGCTGCATTACGCCGATGGCAAACGCGGGCAGCGGCGCAGCATGCGGCTGGTCACGCAAGCCGACGGCAGCCAGCGCCTCGATGCCCTGCTGCTGGGTGGCGACATCAGCGCCGAGGCCTGGGTGAAAACGGTGCTGCAAGACGAACTGCCAGCACAGGCCTACGGTCGGTTGCTGCTGTCGCCGGGGGCAACGCCGCCGGTCGCCGTTGCGGCGCGAGGCAAGCAGGTGTGCAGCTGCTTCGACGTCAGCGAGCCGCGGATCGTCGACTTGCTGAACACCTGCCATGGCGGCGAGGACGTGCGCTTGTCGCAACTGCAGCAAGGCCTGAAGTGCGGCACGCAGTGCGGCTCCTGCGTGCCCGAATTAAAGCGGCTGGTGCGGGCAACCGCCGCCCAGCCGGCATGAACCCATTTACACAAGGATGTCATTCCGATGAACCCGATCCCTTTTGCCAGCGCCTCTTGCAGCGGCACCGTGATGCTCGTCGGCGCCGGCCCGGGCGACCCGGAACTGCTGACACTGAAGGCGGTGCGCGCCATCCGCCGCGCGACGGTGCTGCTGGTCGATGACCTGGTCGGCGACGGCGTGCTGCGCTATGCCCGGCGCACGGCGCGCATCGTTCACGTCGGCAAGCGCGGCGGTTGCCAGAGCACGCCGCAGGCTTTCATCTTGCAACTGATGCTGCGCGAAGCACAGGCGGGCGGCTACGTGGTGCGGCTCAAGGGCGGCGACCCGTTCGTGTTCGGGCGCGGCGGCGAGGAAGCCGCGTACCTGCGTGCGCATGGCGTCGAGGTGGAGGTCGTCAACGGCATCACCTCGGGCCTGGCCGCGGCGACGGCCCTGCAGGTGCCACTGACGCACCGCGAGCATGCGCATGGCGTGATCCTGCTCACCGGCCACGCGAAGCACGGCGAGGCCGGGTTGCACTGGCCAACGCTGGCCGCAGCGGCCGCCCAGGGGCTGACGCTGGTGATCTACATGAGCGTGGCCACCGCCGCCGAGGTGCAGACCGGGCTGCTGCCCGCGTTGCCCGCCAGCACGGCGGTGGCGGTGGTGCAGCACGCCAGCCTGCCGCAGCAACGTCAAGCGGTCGGGGTGCTCGGTGGTCTGGCGGCGCTGATCGCGCAGCATGGGTTGGGCAGCCCGGCCATCATCCTGGTGGGCGACGTTCTTCAGGGTTTGCATCAGGTGCAAGGCATCGACAACGGGGTGCGTGCGGCCTGACAACGGCGCAGGGGGCGCCCGTGTGCGCAAACCCGCACAAGATCGGCCGGGTGCTGGCTCCCGTGAAACCGCGCGCCAGCGGCATCTCACGTTAGGCTCGCCACATGCGTCTGCGCCGAGCTCTGCTGCTGTGTGTGACCGTGCTGTCGAGCCCGCTCGCGCAGGCGGCCGACCCGATGGCGCCCGAAGTCATGGCGGCGATGCGCGACTCAGGCGTGCCGCTCAAGAGCTTCGGCTTCTATGCGCGACCGGTCGAGCGTGCCGAAAGGGCCGAAAAATTCGACGGCGGGCAGGGCGTCAAACCACTCGCCTCGCTGAACGCCGAGCAGACCTTCTGGTTGGCATCGACCACCAAGGTGGTCACCTCGCTGGCGGCACTCGATCTGCTGGGCCCGGCTTACCTTTGGCCACTGCGGGCGCATGCCACCGGACCGGTCGTCAACGGCCAGCTGCGCGGCGATTTGGTGATCGCCGGCAACCGCCACCCGATCACCGCCGACGAACTGCGCTTGTGGTTCAAACAGATGCGCGCCGAAGGCCTGCAAAGCATCAGCGGTCAATTGGTGCTCGAAGGCGTGCTGCTGCTGCCCGAGGGCGGCAGCGAAGATGACGCTGATGTCAGCGCCTCGGCCAGCCAGCCCACCGCCACCGGTCCACGCAGCGGCTCTGCCAACGCCTACAACGAAGGCTCGATGGTGCTGTCGATCGAGCCAGGCGCGGGCGATCGCGCGAAGATCGCGCTGACGCCGAAACCGTACGACGTGGTGATCGTCAACGATGTGCTGATGGGCGGACCCTGCGATGCCTGGGCCCGCTGGGCCAACCCGGGCGACAACTTTGGCCCGAAGCCCCATTTGTGGGTGCGCGGCCGCTGGGATGCCAGCTGCCCGAAAGAGTACGTTGCCTACGTGCGCCCGCTGCCCGGCATGGTCGGCAGCTCGAACGTCGTGCTGCCAGCCCTTGGCGTGGCGTCGGCGCCGCTGAGCGTGTCATCGGTGGGCCGCGCCGTTGCCGCCCTGTGGGCAGGCGCCGGGGGCACGCTGCGCGGCCGCGTGGTCGAAACCGGCAACCACTCGGACGAGGTGCCCGGCTCGACAGCGAAGGCGCCGTGGCGCAGCGAGTTCTCGATCCCGTTGTCGCAGGTGGTGCGCGAAATCAACAAGTCCAGCGACAACGAGGCCGCGCGCAGTCTGTTGCTGTCGCTGTCAGCCGAGGGCGTGCCGCCCGGTCGGGCCAGGCAGGACGCGAAGAACCGCATCCACGAATGGTTGCGCGGGCAGGGGCTGGTCGATGGCGATATCCGCGTCGATCTGGGCTCTGGGCAGTCGCGTGAAGAACGCGGCCGGCCGCGCGCGATGGTGCAGCTGCTGTGCAATGCGTGGCGCACCAAGGGCGCCCAGGCTTTTGTCGACTCGTTGCCAATCGCAGGCGTCGATGGCACGCTGGTCAACCGCATGCGCGACGGGCTGGCCAAGGGCCAGGCCTTCTTAAAGACCGGCACGCTCAGCGACACCCGCGCACTCGCTGGTTATGTGCGCGGCCGCAGCGGCACCGTCTACGCCGTGACAGCGATCGTGAACCACCCGGATGCGGCGCGCGCACGGCCGGCGCTCGACGCGTTCATTGGCTGGGTGGTCAAACACGGTTGACCGCGTCGGCTGCGCGCCGAGCGGTCAACCGATCACTCGTCCCGTGAACCCGTCATGCCGAAGATTGCCAGCAGCGACTGGAACACGTTGTAGACGCTGAGGTACACGCCCAGCGTGGCGGTGATGTAGTTGGTCTCCAGCCCATCCTTGACCCGCTTCAGGTCATACACGATGAAGGCCGAGAAGATG
>JANPNF010000326.1:0-8715 GCA_031427315.1 Burkholderiales bacterium
CGCTGCGCGCAAACCAAAGCGACGAGTTGGTGCAGGCACTGCTGCAACGCCTGGGCGATGTGCCGGCCCAGTTGAGCGAACTCATCGTCGGCCGCGCCGAAGGCAACCCGTACTACATGGAAGAGCTGGTCCGCCGGCTCATCGACGACGGTGTCATCGACGCCACCGGCCCGCAGTGGACGGTGCAGCTGCAGCGCCTGGACACCCTGCGCCTGCCCACCACGCTGGTCGGTCTGCTGCAGGCCCGGCTGGACGCGCTGCCGGCTGGCGAGCGCCAGGCCGCCCGCCAGGCCAGCGTCATCGGCCACGTCTTCTGGGACGACGCCTTGCAGGCCCTGGACGCGCAGGCGCCGCAGGCCCTGCCGGCACTGCAACGCGCGGCCTTCGTGAAGTCCCGCGACACCAGCGACTTCGAAGGCACGCCCGAGCGCCAGTTCGACCACCACCTGCTGCACCAGGTGACCTACGACACGCTGCTGAAGGCCGAACGCAAGCTGGGCCACGGCATGGCAGCGCGCTGGTTGACCGAGCGCACCCAAGGCCGCGGCGCGGAGTTCTTGGCCATGACCGGCGAACACGCCGAGCGGGCGGGCGACACGGCGCTGGCCATTGACTGTTTCGAGCAGGCGGGCCAGGACGCGCAGAAGCGCTTTGCAAATGCCATCGCCCAGTCGTACTTTCACCGTGCGCTGGCCTTGCTGGGCAAGGCCGACCCCGGACGATCGATCGACTTGTTGAGTCGGGTGGAAATGGTCGCCGACGTTTTGGGCGACCGAGCAACCCAGGACGTGGTGCACGCAGAGATAGCGGCCATGCTCGAGCGCCACCCCGACGACGGGCGCCGGGCTGAACTGTTGTTCAGCAAGGCGCTGCTCGCCGACCGCCGTGGCGACGCTGCGGCATCGGCGCCCTTGGCGCGGCAGGCCTTCGAATTGGCCGAGCGCTGCGGTGCTGCGCAATGGGCCGCCCTGGCGCAGGGTTTGCTGGCATGGCTGAACATAGTTAGAAAAGACTACGCGGGCGCAAGCCGGCACATCAAGGCTGGCCTGCCTTGGGCCGCCAGGATCGAGGGCGACAACTTGCGGGCCGAGACCGAGGTCAAGTTGCTGACCTTGTCGGGGATGGTCGCGATACAGCTGTCCCGTCTGGACGAGGCGCGCCGCACGCTGATGGCGGTGCTGTCGCGCGGCGAGGCGCTGGGCAAGCCTCGCTTGCAACTGGGGGCGATGAGAAACCTCTCTGAAATTGCCAGCAACCTGGGACAGTGGAACGACACGGCCGCCTGGGGCGAACGCACGCTCGCGCTGGCTGACTCGATTGGCTCCACGGGCGACGTCGCCGGGGCCCAGTTGCGCCTGGCTGAAGCCGCAGCGGCGCTGGGTGAAACGGCGGCGGCGATACGTTGGCACGAGCAGAGCCTGCTCATCCACCGCGCCACAGCCGACCGGCGCATGGAGGCGATCACCCTTCGGTTCCTGGCCGGCTTGAATCTCACGCAGGGCGATGCACCCACCGCCCTGCAATGCGGCGTTGATTCGCAGGCGCTGCATCTGGACTTGAACGAACCACTCGAAGCCTGCTTGGCGGCAGCCATCGCAGCGCAGTGCCAGTTCCACCTGGGCCAGCCCGCGGCAGCGCTGGCAGGGCTTGACGCCGTGCTGGACCGCGTGCACGACGAATTGGCCGAGTGCCCCGCCAACGAGACCATCGCGCTGCGCCGGCGCTGCCACCAGGTGCTGCAAGCTCTGGGCGACGAGCGCGCCGGCCCGCTGCTCCAACAACTGCACGCCGACGTACTGGCAACTGCGGCTGAAAGAACCGACGCCGCCGACCACGCCCGCCTGATCCAGGCCATTCCGACCTACCGCGACATCGTGGCGGCGTATGCAGGGCGCGTCGGGCAGGGCAGCGCCCCCTGAACCGGTGCATCGCGGCGCCGCGCTGGCCGATGCCGTGTATCCGCCAGTCCAGGCTCTCAGCCATCCGGGCGCCGTTCACTATTGAACCGGCCTGCGCCGGGCGGGCCTTGCGCCGCGAACATGCGTCCACTGCTGCAGACGGCCCACCCGGGCGCAGCGGGTTCACCAATGTTCAACGTGTCGCATCAGGAGGTTTCGCCATGTCTACCGCCGCGCTCAAACGCATTCCCGTCGTCTTGCTGGTGCTGGGTCTTCACGGACCGGGGTCTTTTGCACAGCCGGCAAAGCCGGCGCAATCGGCGCAATCGGTGCAATCGGCGCCCAGCGTGGCCGAGCGGCTGCGTTCCAACGCGCTGGCATCCTTCCGCCAGGCGCGCTTTCCCGAGGCCTATGGCCGGCTCATCGCGTTGGCCGATGCCGGACATGCGCCGGCCGCTGAGCTGGCGCTGTGGATGTACCTGCACGGACCAATGGTGTTCGGCAAGGAGTGGGACAGCTCGCAGGAACAGTTGACGGCCTGGGCCAAGCTGGCCGGCCAATCTGCACCGATGTTGGTAACAAGCAGCTACCCCAGAACCGTGTCACCCGTCGCGAGCATGAACCGCTGACACTGCTGCGGGGGGTCGGGGCGGCTGGCACCCGCGCAGGCGAATTTGGACCCGTGGGGCGACAGTCGGGCAGTTGAACCGCGAGTGAAGGGCCTGAAGGGTCTGGAGATTGGCGTGCCAATGCCATCCCCGGCGAAACGGGTTCGGCGGACGGTGCGCCGCACCCGGCACCGGTGCAGTGCCGCTGCGTCAAGCCGTGATTGCGCGGGGCGGGTGGTCTCAATCGAGCACCTAAACTCGTAGGCTACGAGCGATCTATCGCAAGCCCCTGAAAGCCCCCGCTTCGATGTCCCCCTCACCTACCCACTCAGTGCCGCTGCTTTCGACTCGCCCGTGGCGCGAGGCGTGGGCCGGCATGGCGGGCATGTTCATCAGCCTGGCTCCTGTACTGACCATAGGCTTGCTGGCCTTCGCCGCGCTGGGCCCGCAGGCGGCGCGCTTCGGCATACCAGCGTCGCTGGTGTCCAGCGTGGTGGGCGGCGCGGTCTTCGCATGGCTGTCGCGCTCGCCGATGCCGGCGGGCGGGCCCTCCGCGGGGCCGGTGCTGGTGCTGGGCACCGTGGTGGCACGTGTCGCAGCCGACCCGGCGTTTGCGGTTGGCGACCCAGCGGCGGTCGCCGGGCTGCTGGCCTTGGTGGCGGTTGCGGTCATCGTCATGGGAGCGAGTCAGATTGCGCTCGGGCTGTCCGGGCTCGTGCGGTTCGCCAAGTTCGTGCCGCAGCCGGTGCTGGCCGGCTTCATGAACGGCGTGGCGCTGCTGGCCATGCTGGCACTGCTGCCCTTGATGTTCGGCTGGCCGGTGGGTGCGTTGCAGCACCAGGGCTGGGCGGCCATGCCGGCGGCGCAGCCTGCCACGGTGGCGGTGGGCTTGTTCACGGTCGCCGTCATCGTGGGCTTGCCGCACTTGCACCGCCGCCTGCCCGCCACCTTGATCGGCCTGGTGGCCGGCAGTGGCGCCTACGCACTGTTGCACGCGCTGGCGCCGCAATGGTCGCTGGGGCCGCTGACCGGCGCGCTGCCCATGGCCTGGCCGCACCTGGACACGCTGGTGCCGTTCTTCAACGGGGTTGACGACCCGCTGCTGCAGCGGCATCTGACGGCCGCGCTGGCCGCCGGCCTGGTGATGGCGCTGCTGGGCACGCTGGAACTGGTGCTCAACAGCCTGGCCTTGGACCAGGCCTGCCACACGCGCACCGACCCGCGCCGCGAGGTGCTGGCGCTGGGCGCGGCGAACGTGGCGTCCGGGTTGGTGGGCGGCTTGCCGCTGCTGCTGCTGCGCCCGCGCGCGCTGCACATGCTGGACGCGGGTGGCCGGTCGCGTGCGGGGCTGTTCATCTGCTGCGGCCTGTTCGCGCTGCTGGGCCTGGTGGCCGTGCAACTGCTGGCGCTGCTGCCCCAGGTGGTGGTGGGTGGGGCGATGGTCATCGTCTACCTGATCTCGATCGACCGCTGGTCGCTGGGGCTGGCGGCGCAGTGGTGGCGCGGCCGGCGCGAGGCCGACGTGCAACTCGCGCTGCTGGTGGTGGCGCTGGTTTGTGGCGTGACCCTGGCGCTGGGCTTCCCGGCCGCCGTGGCCGCGGGCGCGCTGTTGTCGATGATGCTGTTCATCCGCAGCATGAACCGGTCGCTGGTGCGCAACCGCTTCTCGGGTGACGCGCTGCCTTCGCGCCGCATCTACGCCGCGGCTGACGAAGCGCGGCTGGGCACGCTGCGTGCACGCGCCACCGTGCTCGAGCTGGAAGGCGCGCTGTTCTTTGGCAGTGCCGACCGCATCGCCGAGCTGCCCGATGAACTGGACGCCAGTTGCCACACGCTGGTGCTCGACTTTCGCCGCGTGAGCCTGATCGATGCCTCGGGCGCGGTGGTGCTGCAGCAGCTGAGCCGGCGCCTGGACGAACGCGAAGTGGCGCTGCTGCTGGCCGGCGTCAGCGCAGACAACCGCCACGGTCGCGTGCTGACGCAGTTTGTCGGCCAGCGCTTTGCGGCCGACCACGGCATGCCCGACATCGACCAGGCCATGGAGCGGGCCGAGCTGAGCCTGCTTGGGCAGGCCGGGCACGAGCCGCTGCGCGAGGTGGTGCCTATCGAGCAGGTCAGCCTCATGAACGGATTGGACGCGCCCCAGCGCGCGCGCCTGGCGACCTGCCTGCAACCCCGGCGCCTGGCTGCGGGGGAATGCCTGTTCCACCAGGGTGACCCGGGCGACCGGCTGTACGTCATCACCTCGGGTTCGATCGACGTGCTCAGTGCCCCGGTGCCCGGCAGCACAGCGCTGCGGCAGCGTTACGTGAGCCTGTCGCCCGGCATGATGCTGGGCGAAACCGCCATGCTCGACGGCGGCGGGCGCAGCGGTGACGCCGTGGCCGTGGGCGATACCGAGGTCCATTCGCTGGACGACCAAACGCTCATGCGTCTGCGGGAGCAAGACCCGCTGCTGTATGCGCTGGTCTACCGCAACGTGGCGCTGCACCTGTCGCAGCGGCTGCGCGCAGCGGCATCGGCTTGGCGTGCTAGCACCAGCTAAGGCGAGGCGCTGGAGGCGCGTCAACCCATCGCGTCGTCCGCACGTTCATCGAACCTCCGAGGTCCGCTTCGGCGTTCACATCGAGCAACAGGGCGTCCGACACTCGAAGTCCGGGTGGCAGGCAGCGCTGGTGCGGCGGCATGATCTTGGCTTTGGCTTTGGCTCGGCCAGCCGGGTTCAGGCCCTTGGCCATGATGACCCCGTCCATTCGGTCGCATTCGGTCGCATTCGGTCAGGATGCCCAGCAGCCCGTTGGCGCTGTCGATGGCCAGCGCTCTGCCGCAGTTGGCGCGTGTCATAACAAAGGTGCGCTTCGAGCACGCCGGCCCCAGGCCCCGGGTCTGGTGAGATGGCGCTGTGACAACGCTTGCGGCATGGTGCGTCCTGGACTGGGAACGCACTTTGACAACGCTGTCGGGGGGGGCGTGTTGCTTGCAGGCCCTGCGCATCGAAGCCTTGATCTTCACAAACGTGCCGGCACCCAGGCGCAGTTTTTTGCGGCCCAAGCTGCTCGGCGGCTGGGCGCGATGCCGACTGCGGCTCGGTGGCCAGGGTGTCGATCCAGAGCAGGCCAGTGGTTCATTTTGTAAGTCCCTTGGGTGCCTGATTGACATTGCGCGGCGGGCCATCGACCCGCCCGACCTGACAAGGCCGCGCATGCGTGCGGGCTGCGTCAGGCCGTTTGCAGGACCCTGGCCGCGGGCTGGCGGCCGAGTCAGTGCTGGCTGTCAGACGCAGATGGCTGAGCAGCCGCTCGATCACTGGCGCTTCTGGGATCGCCGCAATGGTTTTCAGCTCACCGCCGTCGTTCGGGCAGTGCTCAAGTTCGATCTCCACCGCACCGTAAAGCGCTGACATACCCAGTCCATCCACGGACCCGCGGCACCGACTCGCGCGACAGGTCGATGCCGTCGAAATCGCGCAGCGCCTGGCTGTCGTAGATCGAGTCCTCCAGCGCCTCGTCGGCCAAGCCGTACCACTGCTGCAGCAGGTACATGCGCAGCATCTTGGGCACGCCCATCGGCTGGCGACCCGCGCGGCCGCTCGTCGGGCACAGCGGCTCGATCACCGCGATCAGTCGCGTCCACAGCACCACGCGTTCCATGTCGGCGAGAAACTTCTTGCGGCGTGTGCGCTTCTTCTTCAAAGCGTGTTCGGCACTGGCAAAGCTGCGTTGGCTCATGGTCCGCGTGACGTCTGTCTTCATGACTTTAGGTATGCATGGGGCGTGCCTGAATGGGCGAATTGATTAGCGTTTCCCTGGGCCGAAGACGATACTGACGCGGACCTGCCGCAATTCGTCAAGGATGAGTTCGATGCTTTCTTCAAATGCGGCTTCTTGGGACTGCACTGCGGCGACTGCAAAGGAAAACGGGCGTTTTGGAACACTATCCTGCGTCCGGCAGGATTCGTCGAATGCAAGTGAGTTGATACGAAGGTTTCACCCTCGCTGCGTTACCCTCGGCCGCACTTTCCGGGGGTTCGAACTTCGCGAGTTAGCGGGGTGGGCATGAAAGACTATGAGACGCCGGATGGTGTTCGTGTGGCGCCGGCGCCTGTGTTCTTGAAGCAACTGGTGTGATAACGCAACCGTGTCCGCGCGGAAAATGATGTGAGGTAAGGCATGAAGTCGTTCGCGCAGTGGCTTCACGAAATTGGCCTGGAAAGCTACACGGCGGCATTTGCCGAGAACGAAGTCGATTTCTCGGTCGCGGGCATGCTCACAGAAGAGGACTTGCGCGGCTTGGGGCTCTCGCTCGGCGCGCGCAAGAAATTCCTGTTCGCGGCTTCCGCACTCGCGGACTCGGCAAAGAGCGAGCGAGGCACTACGCCGCCCTCCGAGCCACTCTTTAGCCCTTCAGCCACGCCAGCCTCTTCCACCGGCGAACGCCGCCAACTCACGGTGATGGTCTGCGACCTGGTTGGCTCCACCGCGTTGTCGGAGAAACTTGACCCCGAAGAACTGCGCAGCCTGCTGCATGACTACCGTACCCAGTGCGGGGAAGCGATCGCGCGCTACGACGGCTTCGTTGCCCGCTACGTGGGCGACGGGATCCTCACGTATTTCGGCTGGCCTAAAGCGCACGAAGAAGACGCCGAGCGGTCGCTGCGTGCGGCGTTGGAGATCGTTCAAGCGGTGAAGAGCGCATCCTCTGCTGAATCGTTGTCTGTGCGTATAGGCATCGCCACCGGTCCGGTCGTCGTCGGTGAACAAGCCGGTGTGGGTGATCAGTCGACGTTAGCGATAGGCAGCACACCCAATCTTGCGGCGCGCCTGCAAGCACTAGCCGCTGCCGACCAAATTGTGATCGCCTCCTCGACCCGTCGATTGGTAGGCAACGCTTTCGAACTCGCCGACCTGGGTGAACATGAACTGAGGGGGATTTCCGAACCGGTTCGCGCTTGGCGGGTGATAGCTGCTGGTGAGGCCGCGAACCGTTTTGAAGCCGCCACACAAGGTGTTTTTACGCCGATGGTCGGACGCGAGCACGAGCTCGGGTTGTTACTCGATCGCTGGCAACAGGCGCAGGACGGGGAAGGCCAAGTCGTGCTCTTGTCAGGAGAGCCTGGCATCGGTAAAAGCCGTATCGTGAATACGCTGCGCGAGCGGTTGGAAGCGCAGGGCGCAGGCACGCTGCGCTTCCAGTGCTCACCCTTCCATGTGAACAGTGCCTTTCATCCCACGATCGACAACTTCGAGCGAGCGCTGAAGTTCGGGCGCGACGAAACAGCTGATTCCAAGCTCGACAAGCTCGAAGCACTGGTGGTGGGTGAATACGACCGGCCGCTCAGCGATGTTCGGTTCATCGCCTCCATGCTGTCCATCCCGGGCGACGCGCGCTACGGGGCGATCTCGATGACCCCGCGAAGACAAAAAGACGAGACGCTGCGCGCGCTGGTCGATCTGACAGAAGCCGCTGCACGCAAGCGGCCAAGCGTGACGCTATTCGAGGACATTCACTGGGCCGATCCCACCAGCCTTGAAGCGATGGACTTGCTCGTCGATCGCGTCAGAACCATCCCGCTGTTGATCGTGCTCACCCATCGGCCGGAGTTCCAGCGCAAGTGGGAAAGCCACAGCCACGTCACGGCGCTGAACCTGTCCAAAATTACGCGCACGCAGAGCGGCGCGATCGTATCCAAGCTCGCCGGTGGTAAGCCACTGCCCGAAGATTTGCTGAAGAAAATCCTGGCCAAGACCGATGGCGTGCCGCTGTACGTGGAAGAACTCACCAAGGCCATACTCGAATCCGGCGAGCTCAAGGACGCCGGCGATCATTACGACTACGCCGGTGCCGCGCGCAGCATCACCATTCCGGCCACGCTGCGAGATTCACTCACGGCGCGTCTCGATCGCTTGCATGAAGCAAAAGAAATCGCGCAGATCGGCGCGGCGATCGGGCGCGAGTTCAGCTACGAGCTCATTGCGGCGGTTACACCCCATACCCAAACCGAGCTCGACAGCGCGCTTAACCAGTTGACCGAATCGGGACTCGCGTTCCGGCGCGGCACACCACCCGAGGCCACCTACACGTTCAAGCACGCCCTGGTGCAGGATGCGGCTTACGACTCGCTGCTCAAGCGCCGCAGACAAGCCTTGCACGCCAAGATCGCACGGATGCTCGAAGGACACATTCCCGCGGCGAAAGACGCCCAACCGGAG
>JANPNF010000327.1:0-1888 GCA_031427315.1 Burkholderiales bacterium
GCGTGGCCCGACACAAACTTGTCTTCGTCAAAATGGGATACAGGCACGGTGACGTGCTGCTCTTTGCCGCGGGTGTCGGTGAATCGGAAGTCGACAAACTTGACTTCGTTCTCTTTCACCATCTTCATCACGTCGGCGACGGTCTTGGCCATCAGGAATCTCCTAGCGGGATGCTGTTTATGTGGGTTGTGGGAAGGGTTCGAGCATTGCTGCGACGCTGCCGAGCCGCCTCAAAAATGCGCTGAGTAACTTAGCAGAAAACATGCCCATCGGCGGCTCTGAGGCGCGGGCCGCAGCCTGTTTGTACCGCCAGCCGACGCGCCAGATTGTGCCAGTTCGCTTCAGGATCCTGTCGGCCGCAGAACGCGCAAATGCACAAAGTCAGTGCCGATAAACGCACTATTTTGGTTCAACTTACGATCGTTTAACGCACCAATTCGGGTCCTGTTAGGGCGTCCTCGTCGCGCAGGCCCTGCAACAGCGTCGCATAGGCAGACGCCACCGCCGCCGCCTCGCCCTTCACGCCCAACTCGATGTGTGCGCCCCATTCAGGGTGATCGACGCTCGGTAGGCTGAACACCTTCACGCCGGGATGACGTGTCTCGACGAGTTCCATCAGCGGCGTTAGGGCCGCCTCCATCGCGCCCATCACGATGACCGATTGCTCACGCTGCCCTTCGGCGCGATGCAGGTGCGCGCAGTGTTGGTCGAGCACCCATTCGATCATTGGCCAGGCCATCACGGGAAAGCCCGGCACGAAGTACACCGCGCCTTCAGTGGCATCGGCAGACGGCGTTGGCGCGCGCACACAGAACCCGGCGATCTTGTTGTACGGATTGGGAATGATGTCTGCGCCCTGTGGAAACGCCGCCATGTTCAGCCGATGCAGGTTATCCGCGCGCTCAGGGTCGAACACCACGCCTTTTTCAGCGGCGACATCGCGCATGCGCTCGATGATCAGATCGCGGGCGGCCGGATGCAGCTCAAGCGGCACGCCCAAGGCCTGCGCGGCGCATTGCCGGGTGTGGTCGTCGGGCGTGGCCCCGATGCCGCCGCAGGAGAACACGATGTCGCCGCTGGCGAAAGCATCCCTCAGATCGGCGGTGATCCGCACCGGATCGTCACCGACATAGCGCACCCAGGCCAGCGCGAGGCCGCGAGCAGCAAGCAACTCGATGACCTTGGGCACGTGCTTGTCGGCGCGCTTGCCCGACAGAATTTCGTCGCCGACGATCAACAGACCGAATGCCATCGCGCCGGGTTCAGATCGGTGGCAGCGGCAGCAGCCCCGCCGTTGCTGCCGGGTCAATGCCCGCCGACGGCACGGCCGCAGCCGAGGGCCCTGGCGTAACCTCGCGCTCGACGCGCAGCGCCTGCAGCGCCTGCAGGGAGTAGTGCGAAAACCAGAGCGCTGAGAAGGCAAACACCAGCGTGTAAATCCAGATCGCGATCGGCACCAGCACTGGCGCGAGCGTCAGGAACAACACGCCGGACGCCCACAACAGGGACGGTGCTGCACCGAGGTAGCCCGTCAACACGCCCATGCCGAGCAAAGCACTGCGATGTCGCTTGATGATTTCGCGCCGTTCTTCCTTGGTGGCGTGTTCGGCCAGCACGTCGTAGCTCATCACCTTGTAAGTCAGCCAGCCCCAGATCAACGGCGGCAGGATCAGCACCAGCGGCGGCACGAACCACAACGGAATCGACAAAACCAGGGCGATCAGCGCCACCAACGTGGCACCCAGCGAGGCAAACACGCCGGCGGTGGCCGAGCCGCCGGGTCGACGTTCGAGTGGGGGGAACCGGCGCGCGGCCACCAGGTTGAGCAACGAGGGCGGCATCAGCGCGGCCACCCCCCCCAGCGAGACGATCACGATAACCCGCGTTG
>JANPNF010000328.1:0-2170 GCA_031427315.1 Burkholderiales bacterium
AGCCTGTTCGTCTACCCCGAGGTCGACGACTCGATCGAGATCGACATCAACCCGTCTGATGTGCGCACCGACACCTTCCGCGCCTCAGGCGCGGGCGGCCAGCACATCAACAAGACCGATTCGGCGGTGCGCCTGACGCACCTCCCCACCGGCATCGTCGTGCAGTGCCAGGACGGCCGCAGCCAGCACAGCAACCGCGACGTGGCCTGGAAGCGGCTGCGCTCGCGGCTGTTCGATTTCGAAATGCGCAAGCGCATGGAGGAGCAGCAGAAGCTCGAAGACACCAAGACCGACGTCGGCTGGGGCCACCAGATCCGCAGCTATGTGCTCGACCAGAGCCGCATCAAGGACCTGCGCACCGGCTACGAAGTGTCGGCCACGCAAAAGGTGCTCGACGGCGACCTCGACCCATTCATTGAAGCCAGTTTGAAGCAAGGGGTTTGAAGCGCATCGCCCCGCTATACTGCGTGTCACAGATCGAAATCGGTGCCACATATGAAAACGATCAACGTTCGCGAGCTTCGCAGCGAAATTCCTCGTTTGCGCGAGACCTTGGCGTTGGAACACGAGTTGGTGCTCGTGTCCAACGGCGAACCCGTGGCGCGCATTCTGCCGATGCCACAGAAGCGGCATGCCGCGTCGCTGGCCAACCATCGCTCGACCATGAATATGGTCAGCGTGCCCTCGGAAATGTTGATCCGCGAAGAGCGTGACCAGCGCTGACACCCATGGCCGTGTATGTCGACACCAGTGCGCTGGTCAAGCGCTACGTGCATGAGTCCTCGTCGGCCGCATTCGACGCGTTCGTCACTGGCGCCGACGACGATCTGTTCATCAGCCCCTTGACCCTCACGGAATTCGAGTCGGTGCTCCATCGACGGCTGCGGCAGCGCGATTTCGACAAAAATTTCCTGCACCGCGCCCAGGCACTGTTCAATCACGACATGGCCGCTGCGTTGTGGCAGGTGCAGGCTTTCGAGCCAGCCGCCTTTCAAAATGCGGTTCGATTGATCCGCGAATTGGGCCTGCCGCTGGCCACGCTGGACGCGCTGCACCTGGGCAGCGCGCTGCAATACCGCTGCAGCCACCTCGCCACCAGCGACAAGCAACTTGCCCGCGCCGCGCAACGCAGCGGTTTGGTCATCCACGATTTTTCAAGCTGATTTTTTAGAGCCCATTCCCATGCGCGACGGCACTGCCCCCCTGATCCACCGCGAGGACTACAGCGCGCCGGCGTTCTGGATCAAAACTGTCGACCTGAGCTTCGACCTCGACCCGGTCCGCACGCTGGTGACGAGCCGCATGCAGCTCGAACGCAACCCCGCCGTGCCGCCGCAGCCGCTGAAGCTGCACGGCGACGACCTGTCGGTGTTGCGGGTGCTGGTCAACGGCCAGAGCGTGCCGTTTCGCCATGAGGCCGGCCTGCTGGTGCTCGACAGCCTGCAAAACATGCCCGAGGGCCCGTTCGCACTCGAGATCCGCAACACCTGCGCGCCCGAGCGCAACACGCAGCTGTCGGGGCTGTACACCTCGAACGGCGGCCTGTTCACGCAGTGCGAGGCCGAGGGCTTCCGGCGCATCACCTACTTCCTCGACCGCCCCGACGTGATGGCGGTCTACACCGTGACGCTGCGCGCCAACAAGACCGCGTACCCGGTGCTGCTGTCGAACGGCAACCTCATCTCGCAGACCGACCTCGACGGCGGCAAGCATCAGGCCGTCTGGCACGACCCGTTCCCGAAACCCAGCTACCTGTTTGCGCTGGTCGCCGCCGATCTGGTCGCGCGCGAGCAGCACATCCGCACTCGCGCCGGGCGCGACCATTTGCTGCAGGTCTACGTGCGCCGAGGCGACCTCGACAAGACTGAGCACGCGATGAACTCGCTCATTGCAAGCGTGGTGTGGGACGAAGCGCGCTTCAAGCTGCCGCTGGATTTGGACCGCTTCATGATCGTCGCCGTGGGCGACTTCAACATGGGCGCGATGGAGAACAAGGGGTTGAACATCTTCAACACCAAGTTCGTACTGGCCACGCCCGCCACCGCCACCGACGTGGACTACGCCAGCATCGAAAGCGTGGTCGGCCACGAGTATTTCCACAACTGGACCGGCAACCGCATCACTTGTCGCGACTGGTTTCAGCTCAGCCTGAAGGAGGGTCTGACGGTCT
>JANPNF010000329.1:0-5464 GCA_031427315.1 Burkholderiales bacterium
CTCGCACGTGCCGAGGTGGCAGGCATCGTCATCACCCACGGCACCGACACGCTGGAAGAAACCGCTTACTTCTTGCACCGCGTGCTGGCGCCCACCAAGCCGGTGGTGCTGACCGGTGCGATGCGCCCGGCTACTTCGGCCGAGGCCGATGGGCCGCGCAACCTGCTTGATGCGGTGGCGGTGGCGCGCCAGGCCGCGGACGCAGGCTTGGTTAGTGTGCTGGCGGTGCTCCACGGCACGGTGCACGGCGCACGTCAGGTGAGCAAAGCGCACCCGGCGCGGCTGGACGCGTTCGATTCGGGCGAGGCCGGACCACTGGCGTTTGTTGAGGGCGGTGCGCTGCGGTGCCTTGCTGCGCAAGGTGCGACGCCTGCTTCAGGCCATCTGCCAGTGCTCACCGCCGCGCTCCACTGCGCCGTGGCCGACTGGCCCCGAGTCGAGATCGTCGTCAGCCATGCCGGCGCCAGCGGCGCGGCGGTGCGCGCCTTGTGCGCACACGGTGTTGAAGGCCTGGTGGTGGCCGCCACCGGCAACGGCACCTTGCACGATGAGCTCGAAGCCGCGCTGTTGGCGGCGCAGGCGCAAGGCATCGCGGTGATGCGCAGTGCGCGCAGTGGTGACGGTCGCGTGCGCCAGCCGGGTGCGAAAGGCCTGCCGGGCGCTGGCGATCTGAGCCCGGTCAAAGCGCGCATCGAGTTGATGCTGGCGTTGATGCCGCCCGGAGCACCATGAACAACGGGCCCGAAGAGCCGATTCAGTTCCCGTCGCGCAGGCTGCCTGCCAGATAGTGCGCGAGGTCTGCCAAGTCTTCTGACTTCAGGCCCGACAGCGCCTCGTTCATCGCCGGTGTGTAGCCGAGCCGCGAGCCACTTTGAAAGCCCTTCAGCGCGATCTGCAGGTAATCCTCGCGCTGACCACCCAGGCGCGGCACCTGGCCGCCGCCCGCAAGATCGGCGCCGTGGCAAGAACTGCAGCGGTGGGCGGCAGCGAGTTGCTGGCCGCGCCCAAAGCGGGCGGCATCACGCGGCACCGGCGCCGCTTGCCCCTCCGGCGAAACCACCAACGCCGCAGCACTTACACCAGGTGCGGCTGCTAACGCCGCTGCGGGCAGCCGCGCCACAGCTTCCGAGTAGCCGCGCAGGTCGGCGTCGCTCATGCCCTTGGCGAGCGCGCTCATGGCCGCACTCGCCGGGTGGTCGTTGCGCCGGCCGTCGCGAAACAAGAACAGCTGCGTGATGACATAAAACGAATGCTGGCCGGCCAGCGACGGCACCAGCGGCAACTCGCTGCGGCCCTCGCTGCCGTGACAAGCCGCGCAGTTCGCGACGTAGCGCTCGCCATAGTCGACCACCGGCTTCAGCGCAGCTGCGGGTGACGGCGTTGCCTTGCTGGCTGCCGATGGTTTGGAAACCAGCGGTCTGGGTGCCGGAGCCTGCGCCCAAGCGCCCGGCGCCATGGCGATGACGCTCAGCAGTGCTGTCCACCGCCACAGCCATTGCCACCGCCTCACCTTGCGCCGCAACCTCATTTGCCAGCGTAGGTGATGCGGTAGATCGCACCGTTGTGGTCGTCACTCACCAGCAACGAGCCATCCTTCATCACCATCACATCGGCCGGGCGGCCGAGGAATTGGTTGTTCTCGACCAAGCCAGTGAGAAAAGGCTCAACACGCGATATGCCGCCCTTGCTGTCGGGGAAGGCCACCACCACATCGGCGGCGTATTTCTGCGTGCGGTTCCACGGCCCATGGCGGGCGATGAAGATCGCACCCTGGTACTTCGCCGGGAACATCTTGCCGCTGTAGAAGCGCATGCCGAGTGGCGCCGAGTGCGCGCCCAGCTTGGCGGCGGGTTTCACGTAGTCGCTGCAGTTCTTGCCCCAGCCGAACTCGGGGTCGGTAAAGTCACCGGAGTGGCAGTAGGGGAAGCCGAAGTGCTGTTTGCCCGGCTGTGTGACGACATTCAATTCGTCTTCCGGCAGGTCTTCGCTCAGCCAGTCTCGCTGGTTCTGGGTGAACCACAGGAGGCCGGTTTTGGGCTGGAAATCGAAGCCCACCGTGTTGCGCACGCCGTCGGCCACCACCTCGACACCGGAGCCATCGAGGTTCATGCGAAAAATCTTCGCGTAGCGGTCATCGGGCTCGCAGATGTTGCATGGCGCGCCCACCGGCACGTACAGCTTGTTGTCGGGCCCGACCTTGATGAACTTCCAGCCGTGGGGCACATCACCCGGCAGCTTGTCGTAGACCATCACCGGTGCTGGCAGCTTGTCGAGATGGGCCTCGATGTCGTCGTAGCGCACGATGTCTTTCGGTGTCGCCAGGTACAGGCTGCCCTGGTGGTACTCGATGCCGCTGGGCAGAAAGAGCTTTTCGGCCAGAGTTCTCACCTCGCGCTGGCCGTTGTTGTTAACCACCGCGTAGAGCTTGCCGGCAGCGAACAGACTGCTGACGAAGACTGTGCCCTTGTCGCCCTCGCGCATGCTGCGGGCATCGAGGATGTTGCTGACGAAGACCTCCGCCTTGAAGCCCGGAGGCAGCTTGATCTTGGCCGTCGGCAGCTGGTCGGCCGCGGTCGGAATCGGGAATGACGGCACCGGCGCCATCTTGTCGGCCGTCGAATTTTTCGGCCGGCCCTTGGCCCAGAAGGGCTCTTCGGCGGGCGGGGTCTGGGCAAAAACCGTGGCGGCAGTCAGCAGGGCGGCTGTCAGCGCAGCCACATGGAAGCGAGATCTCATGAGGGTCTCCTCGGCGGGTGAATCAAGGGCTCCCGGCGCGGTGGCGCCGGGCCACTGGCAGGATCAGACGACTTTCAAGGTCACGTCGATGTTGCCGCGGGTTGCGTTGGAGTAAGTGCAAACGATGTGCGCTGCGTCCACCAATTTCTCGGCCGCTGCGCGTTCCATGCCGGGCACGGTAACGGTCAACGTGACGGCGATGTTGAAGCCGGTCGGAATCGGGCCGATGCCGACATCGGCGGTGATCGACGTGTCGGCCGGCAGGCTGATTTTCTGCTGCCCGGCAACGAACTTCATCGCTCCGATGAAGCAGGCCGAATAACCGGCCGCGAACAGCTGCTCAGGGTTGGTGCCGAAGGCACCGTTGCCACCGAGCTCCTTCGGCGTGGTCAACGTGGCGACAAGTGCGCCGTCAGACGATTTAGAGCTGCCCTCACGGCCTCCGGTGGAGGTGGCGTGGGCGGTGTAGGCGATTGTTTCGGGAGACATGGTGGAATCCTTGTGAGTAGGGGAAGACGGGGCAAACCGCATGGCATGCCAGCGCAGACACGTGGCAGTTTATGGGCGTTGGAACGGGCTGGTGGCTGACACAGGCTTAATCACCGAAATGGCTTTCACCTCGGAGCGCGATTGCGGGTGCCACTGCTTCAGCTCTCCTTGGCCACCAGCTCATCGAGTTGCGTGCTGAGTTCCAGCCACTGACCTTCGAGATGATTGATCTCGTCGGTGATGGCCTTGAGCTTCTTGCCGCTGTCGGCCATCTGCGCCGGTGTCAGCGTGCCGGTGGCCAGGCTCGCCTCGATCGTGTCGCGCTCGCCGAACAGCATGCCCATGCGGTTGTCGATCCGGTTGATTTCCTGGCGCAGCGGCTTTTGCTCATCGGACTTCAGCTGGCGCGCCTGCGCGTCGGCCTTGCGGTCGTCGCGGCGGGCCGGTGCCACCGCCACCGTGGCGGCTTTGGGCGCCGCTGGCGGCGCTGCCGCAGGCGTTGGCTTCGCAGTGGGCAAAACTGTCTTCTTGCCGGCGTTGCCTGCGTCACGCAGTGCCTTCGCCTGCGCGCGGGCGGTGTCGAGCAGGTACTTCTGGTAGTCGTCGAGGTCGCCGTCGAACGGGCGCACGCCGCCATCGGCGACCAGCCAGAACTCGTCACACACTTCGCGCAGCAGCGCTCTGTCATGGCTCACCAACATCAGCGAGCCTTCGAACTCGTTGAGTGCCATCGAGAGCGCTTCACGCGTGTCGAGGTCGAGGTGGTTGGTGGGCTCGTCGAGCAGCAGCAGGTTGGGGCGTTGCCACACCAGCATCGCCAGCACCAGGCGCGCTTTTTCGCCGCCGCTGAGGGTGCCCACAGCCTGGTTGACCATGTCGGAGGCGAAGCGGAACTGGCCCAGGAAGTTGCGCAATTCTTGTTCGCGCGCCTGAGGGCTGACCTCGCGGGCGAGCCGAATCATGTGGTTCAGCGGTGAATCGCCGGGGCGCAGCACGTCCATCTCCTGCTGCGCGAAATAACCGATCGCTAAGCCCTTGCCTTCAGTGATCGTGCCGCCGAGCGCGGCCTGCGTGCGTGCGATGGTTTTCACCACCGTCGACTTGCCCTGCCCGTTGGCGCCCAGGATGCCGATGCGCTGGCCGGCCAGCACCGAGCGGCTGATGTTGCGCACGATGATCTTGTCGGGTTCGCCGTCGGTGAGCGAGGCGTATCCGCACTCCACATCCTGCAGCGACAGCATCGGATTCGGCAAATTCAGCGGCTCGCGGAACTCGAACGAGAACTCGCGCGACGTCAATATCGGCGCCAGCTTCTCCATCCGGTCGAGCGCCTTGACGCGGCTTTGCGCCTGCTTGGCCTTGCTGGCCTTGGCCTTGAAGCGGTCGATAAATTTCTGCAGATGGGCCATCTTCTCCTTCTGCTTCTCGAAGCTGGCCTGCTGCAGCACCATCCGCTCGGCACGCATTTCCTCGAAGGCGGTGTAGTTGCCGCCATAGCGCGTCAGTTTGGTGTCCTCCAGATGCACCGTGACATTGGTGATCGCGTCGAGGAATTCGCGGTCGTGGCTGATCACCAGCATCGTGCCTTCGAAGCGTTTGAGCCAGGCTTCCAGCCACACCAGCGCATCGAGGTCGAGGTGGTTGGTCGGCTCGTCGAGCAGCAGCAAATCGGCCGGGCACATCAGCGCACGCGCGAGCTGCAGGCGCATGCGCCAACCGCCTGAGAAGCTGTTGACCGGCGCGTCGAGCTGTTCGTTCTTGAAGCCCAGGCCCATCAGCAGCGCTTGCGCACGCGGGCGGGCATCGAAGGCGCCGGCATCGGCCAGGGCCTGGTGGCCATCGGCGATCGCGTGGCCGTCGTCGCCGGCTTCAGCCGCAGCCAATTGCGCCTGCGCTTCGACCAGCCGCGTGTCGCCCTCGAGCACGAAATCGGTGGCGCCGTCATCGGTCTCGGGCATGTTCTGCGCGACCTCGCCGACCCGCCAGCGCGGCGGCATGTAGACCTCGCCGCCATCGGACTGCAGCCGCTCGGTCAGCAGCGCGAACAGGCTGGACTTGCCGGCCCCGTTGCGCCCGACCAGGCCGACGTTCTCGCCCGGCTGGATCGTCACCGCGGCGGTATCGAGCACCAGCTTCGTGCCGCGGCGCAGCGTCACTTCTTTCAGCGTGATCATCGCGTCACGCCCTCCAGGTGTCGCTGCGTTTGGACCAGCGCAGCAGCGCTTCGCGGCTCACCAGC
>JANPNF010000330.1:0-2657 GCA_031427315.1 Burkholderiales bacterium
GTGCAAGTGCGCAAAAGAGTTTGAGCTTCAGCTCCGATCTTGCTGAGATCAGCCTGGCAGGCTGATCTCAGGCGTTTGCTGCCTTGCAGGCGGTGCGCCGTTGCGGGGCACCGCGCCGGGGTTCCGCCCCGGCGGGCGGGTTACTTTTTTCTGCGGGGCCAGAAAAAGTAACCAAAAAGAGGCCCTCGAACACCAGCCATTTGGTGACCCCGCTGCGGCTGCAGGCGAACGGCAAAGGCTCTGGCACAAGAATCCAAACTGATGACCCGAAGGGTCGAGGTGTGTCGAGACCGCATGTTTGAACCTGAGCGAGGAAACCGGGGCAGTAGCTCGCTGAGTGTTCTCGGGCCAGAGCCGCTGAAGTGGCCGGCTGGCCGCAGCGAGCCGATCAAATGGGCTGGTGTTCAGGCCCTTTTCTTTGGTGACTTTCATTTGGGCCTGCAAATGAAAGTTACTCGGCAGCCGGGCCGAGACCCGGCGCGGCCCCCAGCAGGGCGCCCATCAGAGCCTCAGACTAACAAGCGTCGACGTTCGTCCTTCTTGATGGCCGACACCCGATCGAAGCCGTACCGGTAAACAAGTGGTTCTATCGGGCGATTGCCGCTGAAATCGAGGAGAGTTCAACCCCGGCCGGCAGGTCGACGGCTGGTGGGGCCGGCTCCTCGGGCTCAGCCAGGTTGCCAAAGAAGCGGTCCTCGGCATCGCGGTTCATCACGATGATGCTGATGCGCCGGTTGGTCGGGCTGAGCGGGTCGGTATCGGGCAAGGGGCGGCTTGAGGCAAGGCCCTGCACGCGCAGCACGCGGGTGTCGGGCAGGCCGCCGGCCAGCAGTTCACGGCGCGACGCATTGGCGCGGTCGGACGACAGCTCCCAGTTGCTGTAGCCGCGCTCGCCGCTGCCGAAGGGCTGCGCGTCGGTGTGGCCTTCGAGCGTCAGCCGGTTCGGCACGTCGGTCAGCACCTCCCCGATGATCTGCAACAGCTCACGCATGTAGGGTTTGACGATTGAGCTGCCGCTGTCGAACATCGGCCGGTTGTCGGCGTCGACGATCTGAATGCGCAGGCCTTCGGCCGTCATGTCGAGGCGGATCTGCGACTGCATCGACGCCAGCCGCGGGTTGGCTGCCAGCACGTCCTGCACCTTCTGCTTCAGCTCTTCGAGCCGCGCCTTCTCGGCCGCCCGCTGTTCAGCCTTCAGCGCCAGCAGGTTGATCGTGTTGCGCTTGGCTTGGATGTCACCCTTCTTGACCTGCCCGTGGGTGCGCGACAGGTCCTCGCCGCCGCCCTTGATGACATGCGACGCATCGCCTGCACCCGAGCCGCCGCCGAGCGATACCTTCAGCGGTGAACCAAAGAAATCGGCAATGCCCTTCTTGTCACCTTCGGTGGTCGAGCCCAGCAGCCACATCAGCAGGAAGAACGCCATCATCGCCGTCACGAAGTCGGCATACGCGATCTTCCAGGCGCCGCCATGCGCACCATGGCCGGCCTTCTTGATCCGCTTGATGATGATCGGCTGCAGCTTCTTGGAGTCACCCGCCATATGAAGCCCCCATGTCGCCGGGTACGGCTCCTGCCCCTATGGGCCACAAAGGGGCCCACTCGCGTGGCCCTTGGGGCGCGCGGTCCGCTTGGGACGGCCCAGCGCTGGCCCGCCTTCCGCTAAGCGACAACGCTGAAGTCAGTGTGCCGAACCACATCATTTTTTGCCTTTGACGTGGCTTTCGAGTTCGGCAAAGGTCGGCCGGTCGGTCGAAAACAGCACCTTGCGGCCGAACTCCACCGCCACCTGCGGAGCGTAGCCCTGCATGCTGGCCAGCAGCGTGGTCTTGATGCATTGCAGCTCCTTCGAGCCGTCTTCGACTTTCTGCTCCAGCAGCCCGCCGAGCGGCTCGACGAAACCGTAGGCCAGCAAGATGCCGAGGAAGGTGCCGACCAGCGCTGACGCGATCATGCCGCCCAAGATCGCTGGTGCCTGGCCGACCGAGCCCATGGTGTTGACGACACCCAGCACCGCGGCCACGATGCCGAAGGCGGGCAAGCCGCCGGCCAGCCGCGCGATCGCGGCCACAGCCGCGTGCTCTTCGTTGTGGTGGGTCTCGATCTCACTGTCCATCAGGCTTTCGATCTCGTGGGCGTTCAGGTTGCCTGAGACCATCATGCGCAGGTAATCGGTGATGAACTCGACCACGTGGTGGTCGTGGCTGACCACCGGGTATTTCTTGAACACTGCCGAGTTGTGCGGGTCTTCGACGTCCTGCTCGATCGACATCAGACCTTCCTTGCGCGATTTTTGAAGGATGTCGTACATCAGCGCCATCAATTCCATATAGCGCGCTTTGCTGTATTTGTTGCCCTTGAAACACCTGCCCAGCCCGGCCATCGTGGCCTTGATGACCTTCATCTGGTTGTTGGCGAGAAAGGCGCCGGCTGCCGCACCGAAGATGGTGATCATCTCGAATGGCAAGGCGTGGAGCACCACCTGGATGTTCCCGCCGTGGGCGATGTACACGCCAAAGATGCAGACCATGGCGAGGCCCCAACCGATGAGTACGAACATGCTGAGAGTGCTTCCGAAATGAATGCCCAGCGCGGCCGGCGTGCCACGCTTGCACTTATATCGACCCGATCGATCGTGCCTTGAGTGTCTGGCGCCT
>JANPNF010000331.1:0-17559 GCA_031427315.1 Burkholderiales bacterium
GCGCGCTCCGACTCGGTGACGTCGGCAGCGAAACCGTGCCACAGCACGCTGCCGTCGGGCATCCGACGCGGGCTCGCAAACCCGCTGACAACGCGCTGCCCGGCCTGCGGCAGCTGCACGCGGAAGGTCTGCGACCACGGCTGGTCAGCGGCCGCGGCGGCCTTGATCTGCATCGCGACGCCCTTGCGATCGTCCGGGTGCACGCGCGCAACCAGCGCCTGGTCGTCCTGAGCCAGCGCTTCGGGCGTCAGCTCGAACAGCAGGCGGATGCTGTCGCTGGTGTAGGGAAAGTAGCCGCTGCCGTCGGGCCTGGCCATGTACTGGTAGAGCACGCCAGGCACGTGCTGCGCCAGCAACTGCAGCGTGTCGGACACCTCGCGCTCATGGCGTTCGGCGCCGATGCGATGTGTCACGTCCTGCGCCGAACCGCGGTAACCCATGAACTGCCCGTCGCTACGGAATTTGGCGATCGCGCTGTATGAAATCAGCCGGTCGCCGATCGGCGTGGGCTTGAGCACGACGACCCGGGCGAATGACTGCATGCGGTCGAGCACCCGCAAATAGCTCAAGGTCGGCTCGACCAC
This sequence comes from Burkholderiales bacterium, assembly GCA_031427315.1. Classification (GTDB taxonomy): domain Bacteria; phylum Pseudomonadota; class Gammaproteobacteria; order Burkholderiales; family Burkholderiaceae_C; genus PBB1. The sequence continues at coordinate 585 of JANPNF010000331.1, forward strand.
ACGGCCAGCGCCATCGCGCATCGACGTCTCTGGCGGTAGGCAATTCAGATGATCTGCCACGGTCAACCCGGTCAGGTCCTCGAAGCGCGCAGACAGCCAGGTGTAGCGGTGCGCGGAATCGGTTTCCCACAGCCAGTCGCTGGACGCAGAAGCGAAGTCGATCAGCCGCCGCTCGCTGATCTGCAGCTTGAACACCAGCTCGTGGCTGGCCGCCGCTTCGGTGGCACCGAGCGCCAGCTCCAGCAGCCAGCGCTGTTGCGCCGGCATCAACGTGCGGGGCTGTGTGCTCATCACGCACAGCATGCCGAGCAACTCACCCTCGAACTCGATGGGGTGGCCCGCATAGCTGCGCACGCGCGCATCCCCGGTGACCAGCGGGTGCTGCGCAAAGCGGGGATCGGCCAGTGCGTCAGGCACCTCGAAAGTGGACCCACCGTGCCGAAGGCCTTGGGCGCAGAACGAAAGCGCCAGCGGGATGTTCAACGACGCAATGCCCAAAGGCGCCTTGAACCACTGTTGCTGCTCGCCGACCAGGCTGATGGCTGCGAACTCGCTGTAGGTGAGCTGCGCGGCGCTGCGCACGAAAAGGCCGAACACCGAATCGGGCTGTGCCGACAGCAATTGCAATTTGCGTCGCCGGTCTGACAACGGTGCTGCGGTGGCGTCGAACGCCGTCTCAGGCATGACGCCCTGTGACCTTTGAAACGCCACTGCGATGGTTGTATCGCGCTGCCAACCGCACCATGCCTGCTCGCCTTGCGCCGACTACCGGGGATCGGCTTCGGTCGCAGTGTAGTGGCAGCGTTGCCAATCCCAGACGCGAAAAAAAGCCGCCGGGTGTGGACCCGGCGGCTTCGACACGACGCGCGAGCTTGTCAGGCCTTGTGGACGATGTCCGCGACCTTTTGCTTGGCATCGCCGTGGCCAGACTGAATCTTGCCGGACAGCTTGTCCAGCTTGCCCTTGACCTCCAGGCTCTTGTTGCCCGTGGCCTTGCCGGCGACTTCCTTGACCGCGCCCTTGACCTGCTCGACGCGGCCCTTAACCTGATCCTTGTTCATCTGAAGCTCCTGTTCAAAGTGGATGAAAACATCGACAGCTCCCGCCTCGCGGCTCGGGCCCCGACCGATGACGCGACTGTGCCCAAGCGCATAGCCACGATCTGTCAGGGTGCCGCGTGGGCGGCTGTAGGACGGCACCTGCAGAGGCGCAATCGCGCCCGATGTGAAATCAGTCCGACCCGGCCCCACGGTGCAGCCGGGCGGCCAGCGCACACACCGCGCCATCGGGCGCTTCGCCACCCAGGTGCGCATGGCCTGCTGCGGCGGCTTGCATCAGACGCGTCAGCGTCGACGGGTGCGGCGTGACGGGGCCGAAGAAAAGCACCTCGTCGCCGCGCGCGATCAAAAGCGTCGGGAAGTTCTCTACGTCGACCGCGCCGACCCAATCGGCCTGGTCTTCGATGTCGATCCAAACCCCGTGGATGTCAGCGCCCGTCTGCGCCTGAACGGCACGCTCGAAGTCGACGCGGTAATCGCGACAGGTGCCGCACCAGTCGGCGCACAAACAAGCCACAGTGAGGCGGGTAGTGGTGGGCATCAGCCGCCGACGCGTTTGACCGTCATGCCGGCAGCCTGCAACTGCGCCACGATGCGGTCACGGTGCTCGCCCTGGATTTCGATGACGCCGTCATTCACCGTGCCGCCCGAGCCGCAGGCGGCTTTTAAATCACGCCCCATTTGAGCCAGCGCCAAAGCGTCGAGTGCCAACCCGCGCACCACGGTCACGCCCTTGCCCTTGCGACCCTGGGTTTCGCGCGACACCCGCACCATGCCGTCGCCTGCGGCCACAATCGCCGCTAGCCCACAGGCGCACTCGGCGATCGGCTGCCGACACGACGGACACATGCGTCCGCTGTCGGTCGAGTAGACCAACCCGCCAGTGAGCGTGCGGCCCTTCATGTGTCGTGTGTGTCGAAGCGAGGGTTGAGAGGGATGTGCGGCAACAGAAGCGTACCGCACCGGCCCGTGGCAGCAGCGAGCGACGGGGTGGCACCTCGACGGCACATGAACAATCGGGCGGAGAGTCGAGCATGAACAAACAATTTTTGTTAATCGCGGCGGCATTGGCCACGGGTTCGATGGATGTCTCCGCTGGAGCGAAGTTCGACTTCGGCGACGACCAGTACCTCACCTTCGGCGCCGCCACCCGCTACACCTACAGCCGAGCCGAGCGGCCCGCCTCGGCAGGTGGTGGCCATGTCAACGACCCGAACCTGAGCAGCGCACGGCTTTACTTCGGCGCGTCGCTGAACCCGTATCTCAAAGCCAATTTACATACCGAATGGGACAGCGTGGCCGAGCGCGTCAAGGTTCTGGATTTGTTTGCGCGGTTGGAGCTCATGCCCGAATTCAACATCTGGGCCGGGCGTCTGGTGTCGCCCAGCGACCGCGCCAACATGGTCGGCGCGTACGACACGGTGGGCGGCGGCTACTGGCCCTGCGTGTCGTCGCGCTACGGCTGCAACGGCGGCATCTACCTGGCACGCGACGATGGCGCCGTGGTCTGGGGCAATGTGGCCGCAGGCCGCCTGGGCTATTCCTTCGGCGCCTTTGAAGGCCGCACCTTTGGCATCGGCGCGCTAGACCGCTCCCAGGCCCGCCAGGCCGGCGTCAAGCCCTCCGACGGCCTGATGTATTCAGGCCGACTGCAATATGACTTCTGGGATCTGGAAACCGGTTATTTCAGCTCAGCCGACCACCTGGGCAAGGCCGACATCCTGGCTGTCGGCGTCGCGTTTCGCTACCAGAAGAACGGCGTGGTGACCGTGGGCGGCAAGGGCGACTACGCGGGCTACAACCTGGATTTCCAGCTGGAGAAGAGCTTCAAGGGCTCAGGCGCTTTCGGACTCGAAGCGGCCTACTACGAGTACGACACCGGTGGTTTGGTGCGTGGCGAGCAGGGCGAGGCGTACTCGGCCGGCGTGTCGTATGTGTTCGAGCGAGAGGTCGGCTGGGGCCGTTTCCAGCCCTTCGTGCACTGGCAGCGGTTCGATGCCGACAACCGCGTCACGACACAGCAGACCGACCTCGGCCTGAACTATGTCATTGCCGAGCACAACGCCCAGATCAGCGCCACCTATTCGCGCAACAAGGTGAACCTCGGCGGCGACAACCTGAGCCGTTTTGTGCTCGCGCTGCAGCTCCAGTATTGAAGCTGCCGCACTCGCCCGCTAGCGCAACGACGACTTGCCGTTAGACCACCAGCGCAGCGGCCAGCGCCTGCGCTGTCGCGCGCGAATCGATCAACAAATTCAAATCGATCGTGCCGACGCGCATCACCAACCTTCGGCCTTCGCCGTCGCTGCCCATCGGCAGCACATCGAGGCTGCTGGCCGGCAGCTGAACGCCGTCGGTCAGATCGATCTCGGCAATCGGGCGCAAGTCGTTGCGCTTGGGCGCGCACGCCTCCGATGACTCCATCAGCGCCTGCAGCAACTGCCGCAGCATGATGTCGTCCAGTTCCAGATCGAGTTCACGGTCTGGCAATTGCAGTCGAATTGCGAACGCTTTGCCATCGTTCGAGGGCCAGGCCATCACGATGCCCTGAAGTGGTTGGGGATTGGGTTGGGTGATGTCCATGGTCGCGCCTGTCGCGTGTGCGGTGACAGGTGTAAGTGGTTGAAGACTCATCATCGTGCCACGATCTGCCGCCGCTGGCCTTCACCGTTAACCCGCAAACGAGAGCGGGCAATCGTTACCGGTTAATGATCTTCTTGGCGTACTCGGTCACTTCCTGCGGCACGAAAGGCTCGGGGATTTCGATGCCCCGCTGGCACGCAGGTCGTGCGGCAATCAGAGCCAGCCAGCGCTGCAAATGCGGCAGGTCATCGATGGCAACGCCAGCCCAGTCGTGCAGACGCACCCACGACCAGTGGGCGATGTCGGCGATGCTGAAATCATCAACCAGGTATTGATGGTCCTTCAGCCGGGTGTCGAGCACGGTGAACAAGCGCTTCGTTTCTTTCTGGTAGCGCTCGATCACCGACGGAATTTTTTCCGGAAAGTAGCGGAAAAACACATTCGCCTGGCCCTGCATCGGCCCCACGCCGCCCATCTGAAACATCAGCCACTGGATCACCTGCGAGCGCGGCTTCATGGCCGCAGGCATCAGCCGGCCGGTCTTCTCGGCGAGGTAGATCAGGATGGCGCCAGACTCGAACACCGCAAAGTCGCCCTCATCGCGATCGACGAGGGTCGGGATGCGGCCATTCGGGTTGAGCTTCAGGTACTCGGGCTGCTTGTGCTCCTGCAATCCGAGCTTGATCGGATGCACGGTGTACGGCAAGCCCAGCTCTTCCAGCGCGATGGACGCTTTCCAGCCGTTGGGGGTGGCAGAGGTGTAGAGGTCGATCATGGAACGCCTGTTGGGTTGAGGATGAAGGATCAATCCCAATCGCTCGATGGACTGAACATCGGTTTCGCAGCGCGTTCAGGAATGTGAAGGCCGCCTTAGCCGAACACGATCGTGCGGTGACCATTGACGAGGATGCGGTCTTCCAGGTGGTTACGCAGGCCGCGCGCCAGCACCGATTTTTCGACGTCCTTGCCGCAGCGCACCAGGTCTTCGACCCCGTCGCTGTGGTCGATGCGCATCACGTCTTGTTCGATGATCGGGCCTTCGTCGAGGTCTTCGGTCACGTAGTGGCAGGTGGCGCCGATCAGCTTGACACCGCGCTCCCAGGCCTGGTGATACGGCTTGGCCCCGGCAAAACTGGGCAGGAAACTGTGGTGGATGTTGATGATCTGCCCCGGGTAGTTGCGGCACAGCGGCGGCGGCAGGATTTGCATGTAGCGCGCCAGAACCATCGTGTCGGCACCTGACGAGTCGAAAAGCGCCTCCAGCTCGGCAAAGGCTTCGGGCTTGGTCTCCTTCGTCACCGGGATGTGGTGGAAGGGAATGCCGTGCCATTCGACCAGGCCGCGAAACACCTCGTGATTCGATGCCACGCCTGCAATGTCGACATCGAGTTCCTTGCTTTGCCAGCGCGCCAGCAGGTCGTACAGGCAGTGCTCTTGTGTCGACACCATCAGCAGTAAGCGCCGCTTGACGGTGCTGTCGCTGATGCGCCAGGTCATGTCGAACTCGGCGGCCACCGCGGCGAAGCGGCGCCGCAACTCGGCGTGGTCGAAGGGCAGCGAGTCGGCCTTGACCTCGATGCGCATGAAGTAACGCGCCGAATCGGCGTCGGCGTGCTGGCTGGAGCTGAGGATCCAGCCGCCGAGCCCGGCGAAGAAGCCGGTGACACGCGCAACGATGCCGACGCGGTCAGGGCAGGAGAAAGTCAGCGTGTAGTGGTGAGGTCGGCTCATGGTGGCAGCGTGATTTGTTTGAGTATCCTTGCATGTTTTGCGCCAGAGGCCGCCCGATGACTCACCGCCCGATCCGCTCGATTTTGATCGCCAACCGCTCGGAGATCGCGATCCGCGTGATGCGCGCCGCCTCCGAGATGCGCATCCGCACGGTGGCAATCTATTCGCAGCAGGATCGCCAGGCGCTGCACCGCTTCAAAGCCGACGAGAGTTACCTGGTCGGGGAAGGCCAGAAGCCACTGGCCGCCTACCTCGATGGCGAAGACATCCTGCGCATCGCCAAACATGCCGGTGCAGACGCCATCCACCCCGGCTACGGCTTCCTGAGCGAGAACCCCGAGTTCGCCGATGCGGTGATCGCCGCCGGCATCCGCTGGATCGGCCCGTCGCCCGATGTGATGCGCACGCTCGGCAACAAGGTCGCGGCGCGCCATGCGGCGGTGGCCGCCGGTGTGTCGGTGATGCCGGCCACGCCGCCCTTGCCACTGGATGTGGCCGAATGCGCCCGCATGGCGGCTGGCATCGGCTATCCGGTGATGCTGAAAGCGAGCTGGGGCGGCGGCGGGCGCGGCATGCGCGTGATCGAGCACGAGGGCGAGCTGGCGACGTCGCTGCAAGCGTCGCGACGCGAAGCGCTGGCCGCCTTTGGCAACGACGTGGTGTACTTCGAGAAGCTGATCCGCCGCGCGCGGCACGTCGAGGTACAAATCCTCGGCGACCAGCACGGCAACCTGGTGCACCTGCACGAGCGCGACTGCACCGTTCAGCGGCGCAACCAAAAGGTGGTCGAGCGTGCACCTGCGCCGTACCTCGACGCGGCCGGCCGCGCAGCGCTGTGCGACAGCGCGTTGCGGCTGATGCGCTCGGTCGGCTACACCCACGCCGGCACGGTCGAGTTCCTGATGGATGCCGATGACGGCAAGTGCTACTTCATCGAGGTCAACCCGCGCATTCAGGTCGAGCACACGGTGACCGAGATGATCACCGGCGTCGACATCGTGAAGGCGCAGATCCGCATCACCGAAGGCGGCCACATCGGCGTGACGGAAGGTGACCAGGTCGGGGCTCCCGAGGGTTCGCCGGAGGACGCCAGCGCCCTGCACCCGACCGGCGTGCCGCCACAGGACAAGATTCCGATGAACGGCCATGCGCTGCAATGCCGCGTCACCACCGAGGACCCGGAAAACGGCTTCCTGCCCGACTACGGCCGGCTGGCCGCCTACCGCAGCGCGGCCGGTTTCGGCATTCGGCTCGACGCCGGCACGGCCTACGGTGGCGCGGTCATCACGCCTTATTACGACTCGCTGCTGGTCAAGGTCACGGCATGGGCCCCCACCCCGCGGGAGACCATTCAGCGGATGGACCGCGCGCTGCGCGAGTTCCGCATCCGCGGCGTCTCGACCAACCTGCAGTTTCTTGAAAACCTGATCAACCACCCGACGTTCGGCAACGACGTCAAGGGCGAGCTGACGACCCGCTTCATCGAGAACACGCCCGAGCTGCTGGCCTTTGCCGCCCGACGCGACCGCGCCAGCAAGCTGCTGCGCTTTTTGGGCGAGGTGGCGGTCAACGGCAACCCGGAGGTCAAAGGCCGCGTGCTGCCGGCGCTGCCGCTGCCCAAGCCGGTGCTGCCGAAGATCGATGCCGACGCGCCGATTCGCGACGGCACCCGCCAGCGCCTGCACGCCCTAGGGCCCGCTGGGTTTGCGCAGTGGATGCTCGCGCAAAAGCAGGTGCTGATGACCGACACGACGATGCGCGACGCGCACCAGTCGCTGCTGGCCACCCGCATGCGCACCGCCGACATGCTGCCGATCGCGCCGTACTACGCCCGCGAGCTGTCGGGCCTGTTCTCGCTCGAATGCTGGGGCGGCGCGACCTTCGACGTGGCGCTGCGATTTTTGAAGGAAGACCCGTGGCAGCGCCTCGCGCAGTTGCGCGCGCAGGTGCCGAATGTGCTGTTCCAGATGCTGCTGCGCGGCTCGAATGCGGTCGGCTACACCAACTACGCCGACAACGTGGTGCGCCATTTCGTCAAGCAGGCCGCGGTGAACGGGGTTGATTTGTTCCGCGTGTTCGATTCGCTGAACTGGGTTGAGAACATGCGGGTGGCCATCGATGCGGTGGTCGAGAACGGCGGGCTGTGCGAGGGCGCCATCTGCTACACCGGCGACCTCTTCGACGGCGCCCGACCGAAGTACGACCTGACCTACTACCTCGGCATCGCGCGTGAGTTGCAAAAGGCCGGCGTGCACCTGCTGGCGATCAAGGACATGGCGGGGATCTGCCGGCCGCGCGCAGCAGCAGCGCTGGTGAAGGCGCTGAAGGCAGAAACCGGCCTGCCGGTGCACTTCCACACCCACGACACCAGCGGCGCGGCGGCGGCGTCGGTGCTGGCGGCGATCGAGGCCGGCTGCGATGCGGTCGACGGCGCGCTCGACGCGATGAGCGGCCTGACCTCGCAGCCCAACCTGTCGTCGATCGCCGCCGCGTTGGCGGGTACCGAACGCGACCCTGTGCTGTCGCAAGGCGCGCTGCATGCAGCGTCGATGTACTGGGAAGGCGTGCGCCGCTTCTACTCGCCGTTCGAGTCCGAGATCCGCTCCGGCACCGCCGACGTCTACCGCCACGAGATGCCCGGTGGCCAGTACACCAACCTGCGCGAGCAGGCGCGCTCGCTCGGCATCGCGCACCGCTGGACCGAGGTGTCGCAGACCTACGCCGACGTGAACCGGCTGTTCGGCGACATCGTGAAAGTCACACCGACGTCGAAGGTCGTCGGCGACATGGCGCTGATGATGGTCGCGAGCGACCTGACGCCTGCCGAAGTGACGGATCCGGCGCGCGAGGTGGCCTTCCCGGAGTCGGTGGTTTCGCTGTTTAAGGGCGAGCTGGGCTTCCCGCCCGACGGCTTCCCGGCCGCACTCAGCCGCAAGGTGCTGAAGCTGGCCGACAGCGATCAGCCGCCCGTGCCGTACCGGCCGGGCGACCGCCTGCCACCGGTCGATCTGGAAGCGATACGCGCCCAGGCCGCCGCCGAGTGCGAGCAACCGATCGACGACCGTCAGCTGGCCTCCTACCTGATGTACCCGAAGCTGATGCGCGATTTCTGCGAACACACCAAGTTGAACGGTGACACCTCGATGTTGCCGACGCCGGTGTTCTTCTACGGCGCGCTGCCGCAGCAGGAGCTGGCGGTGGAGATCGCTCCGTCCAAGTAGCTGATGGTGGGCTAGCATTGCATCGCGCCCGACGGCGATGTGGCGCAGAAGGTCCAGTTCGAACTGAACGGCCAGTCGCGCACGGTGCGCGTGCTGCGTCCGGACGCCGGTGACGCCGCGAAGGGCCGGCCGGTCGCCGATGCCACCAACCCGCTGCATGTGGCCGCGCCGATGCCGGGTGCCATCGTCAGCGTGGCCGTCAAGGTCGGCCAGCGCGTCAGCGCCGGCAGCACGCTGCTGGCACTCGAAGCGATGAAGATGGAAACCCACGTCGCCGCCGAGCGCGATGCCGAAGTGGAGGCGGTGCTGGTGGTTCCCGGCGACCGGGTGCAGGCGAAGGATTTGTTGATCGTGCTGAAGGCACTGGGTTGAGGCAGGCGGTGGCCTGACGCCCGCGGCGGCCGGGCTTTCAGCGCCGCCAGACGCGGTCCGGCTTACGCCAAGTACACCCCCGGCTCGGCCGACAACCCGCGTTTGACGTACCTGGCGGTGTCGTCGGCCAGCCCCTCTTCGGCACCGGCTTCCAGCGCATCGAGCGCCTGGCGCACCACTTCGTCGGGCGACGCTTTGGCCACGTCGAAGCTGCGGGTCATGTCGGTGTCGACATAGCCCATGTGCATGGCCATCACCTGGGTGTGCTGGGCGCGCAGTTCCTGGCGCACGCCGTTGGTCATCGCCCATGCTGCTGCCTTGCTGGCGCCGTAAATGCCGAACTGCTGCATGTTGACCCAGCTCAAAGCCGACAACACGTTCACGATGGCACCGCCACCGTGGCGGGCCAACACCGGCGCGAAGGCCTGGCACAGGCGCAGCGGGCCGAGGAAGTTGGTCTCCATGTGCGCGCGGGCTGACTCGACAGCGTCAGTTGCCAGATAGTCGCCCAGCCACAGGGCGCCTGCGTTGTTGATGAGCAGCGTCACGTCGCCGCAGCGCTGCGCGGCGGCGGCCACATCCTCCGGCCGGGTCACGTCGAGCCCAATGGCCTCGACACCCGGCAGCGTGACCGTCGACGGATTGCGCGCGGCGGCGTACACCTTGCGCGCGCCACGTGCCAGGGCCGCGCGTGCAAAGGCCAAACCGACGCCGCGGTTGGCGCCTGTGATAAGTACGGTGGCGTTGGCGAGTTTCATGGTTTGAGTCCTTGCGGGGGGCTGCGGTGCAGCGGGGGCGTGGCACAGCGAGACGATAACGGTCGCGACGTTACGCTTGTGCGATAGGCTTTCGCACTTGCGTTGCAACGCGCCGAGTTCGCTTCTACGAAGGGCTTGAGCCCTGCGGGGACCGCGCCGGGTCTCGGCCCGGCTGCCGAGTAACTTTCTTCTGCTGGCACAGAAGAAAGTCACCAAAGAAGAGTGCCCGAACACCAGCCATTTGATCGGCTCGCTACGGCCAGCCGCCGCCTACTTCACAGACTCTGGCCCGAGAACACTCGCCGAACTACTTCAGCAGTTACCTCGCTCAGGTTCAAACATGCGGGCTCGCTACACCTCGACCCTGTCGGGTCCTCGGTTTGGGTTCTCGTGCCAGAGCCTTTGCGGTTCGCCTGTAGCCGCAGCGTGACAACCAAATGGCTGGTGTTCAGGCCCTTTGCTTTGGTGACTTTCATTTGGGCCCGCAACTGAAAGTTACCCGCCTGTCGGGGCGGGACCCGACGCTGTGCCGCGCAACAGCGCGCTGCCACGCAACGGCGCCCTGCCAGCAAGGCAAACAAGGTTCAATGCGCCTCGTCCCAATTGGCCCCAACCCCCACCTCCGCCAGCAGCGGCACCTTGAGCATGGCAACAGAAGCCATCGCCGCCGGCACCGCGACCCGGGCCCACGCCAGCTCGACCTCTGGCACCTCCAGCACCAGCTCGTCATGTACCTGCATCACGATGCGACTCGCGCGCGCTTCGGTGTCGAGCAGCTTCTGCACCGCCACCATCGCCAGCTTGATCAAGTCGGCCGCGGTGCCCTGCATCGGCGCGTTGATCGCTTGCCGCTCGGCACCGGCCTTGCGCGGGCCGTTGCCACCGTTGATCTCGGGCAGGTAAATGCGGCGGCCGAACAGGGTCTCGACATAACCCCGCTCCCGCGCCGAAGCCCGCGTGTCGTCCATGTAGCGCTTGACGCCAGCGAAGCGCTGGAAGTAGCGCTCGATGTACAGCGCCGCCGCGCTGCGCTCGATGCCCAGGCTTTGCGCCAGGCCGAAGGCGCCCATGCCGTAGATCAGCCCGAAGTTGATCGTCTTGGCGTAGCGCCGCTGCTCTGAGGTGACAGCCGCCACATCGATGGCGAACACCTCGCTCGCGGTCGCCCGGTGCACGTCCATGCCCTCGGCGAAGGCTTTCAGCAGGTGCGGGTCTTCGCTGATGTGGGCCATGATGCGCAGCTCGATCTGCGAGTAATCGGCGCTCAGGATCACGTGGCCTGTCGGCGCGATGAAAGCCTCGCGCACCCTGCGGCCTTCAGCGGTGCGGATCGGGATGTTCTGCAGGTTCGGCTCGTTGCTGGCGAGCCGCCCGGTGACCGCCACCGCCTGCGCGTAATTGGTGTGCACGCGGCCGGTGACGGCGTTGATCATCAGCGGCAACTTGTCGGTGTAGGTGCCTTTCAATTTAGCGAGCGAGCGGTGTTCGAGCAGCCGCGCCGGCAGCGGGTAGTCAGCGGCCAGCTCGGCCAGCACCTCTTCGTCGGTGCTCGGCGCGCCGGTGGCAGTCTTCTTCTTGATCGGCAGACCGAGCTTCGTGAACAGGATCTCGCCGATCTGCTTCGGGCTGCCCATGTTGAAGGGCTGGCCGGCCAGTTCATACGCCTCTGCTTCAAGGGCCACCATGCGCTCGCCCAGCTGCTGGCTTTGCGCCGCGAGCAGCAAAGGGTCGATCAGCACGCCGGTGCGCTCGATGCGTTGTAGCAGCAGCGCGGTCGGCAGCTCGATGCGCGCATACACATCGCGCAGGCCGGGCTCGGCATCAAGCTGCGGCCACAGCGTGCGGTGCACGTCCAGCGTCATGTCGCTGTCTTCGCAGGCGTATTCCGCTGCCTTGGCCACATCGACCTGGCTGAACGAAATCTGGTGTGCGCCCTTGCCGCACAAATCCTCGTAGCTCAGCCCTTTGCGCCCGAGGTGGCGCTGCGCCAGGCTTTCCAGGCCGTGCGGCTTGTGCGCTTCGAGCACATAGCTCTGCAGCATCGTGTCGTGCACATAGCCGCGGACTGCAATGCCCGCGTTCTGCAGCACATGGGTGTCGTACTTGATGTTCTGGCCTAGCTTTGGTGCCGCCTCGTCTTCCAGCCAGGGCCTCAGCCTCGCCAGCACTTCTTCGACAGGCAATTGATCGGGCGCGCCGGTGTAGTCGTGGCGCAGCGGAATGTAGGCGGCTTCACCCGGCGTCACGCTAAGCGAGAGGCCAACCAGTTGCGCCACCATCGCGTCGAGCGAAGTGGTTTCAGTGTCGAGCGCGGTGACCTCGCCGGCGCGCGAGGCCGCTTCGGCCTTGGCAACCCAGACATCGAGTGCGTCGCGCGTCAGCACGGTGTCGTAGAGGTGCGTGATCGGGTCGATGGACACGGGAACGGCGACGTCTTGGCCGATCTCCGCATCGACGCTGAACAGGTCGGGCTCGCCAGACGATGCCCGCGCTGCTCGCTTGCGGGGCGCCACGGCGGGCGCGGTTTTGTCAGTCACGCCCAGCGAGGCCTCGATCTCGCGCAGCCAGGTCTTGAAGCCGTAGCGCGCATAGAAGGCACGCAGGGCCTCGCGGTCGGCCGGCTGCAGGGCCAATGCATCGAGCCCAGGCCAGCCAGGGACATGGCCAGTCAGATCGCAATCGAGCCGCACCGTCACCAGCCGCTGCGCCTGCGGCAACCAGTCCAGCGCGCGCCGCAGGTTCTCGCCGGCCGCGCCCTTGATCTGGTCGGCGGCATCGATCACGCCCTGCAGCGATCCGTATTCGGCGATCCACTTGGCAGCGGTCTTCGGGCCGACCTTCTCGACGCCGGGAACGTTGTCGACCGTGTCGCCCATCAGCGTCAGGTAGTCGACGATGCGCTCCGGCGGCACACCGAACTTTGCGGTTACGCCCGGCACGTCGAGCCGCTCGTTGCTCATCGTGTTGATCAGCGTCACGTTGTCGTCGACGAGTTGCGCCAGGTCCTTGTCGCCGGTCGAGATCACGACCTGGTGGCCTGATGCGGCCGCCACGCGCGCCAGCGTGCCGATCGCGTCGTCGGCCTCGATGCCGGGCACCACCAGCACCGGCCAGCCGAGCAGCCGCACCACCTCGTGGATCGGGGTGATCTGTTGCACCAGCGGCTCGGGCATCGGGCTGCGGTGGGCCTTGTATTGCGAATACCACTCGTCGCGGAAGGTCGGGCCCTTGGCGTCGAACACGCACATCGCGTGCTCGGGGTTCACGTCCTTCAGCGCGCGCTGCAGCATCGCCACCATGCCGTGGATGGCGCCGGTGGGCACGCCCTCAGGCCCGCGCAGGTCGGGCAGCGCGTGGTAGGCGCGGTACAGGTAGCTGGAACCATCGACCAGCAACATCACACGGGGAACGGGAGCAGGCGCTAAAGTCATCCGTCCATTGTGCTGTCGCGCCCCGGCGGGATGCCTAGAATGAGTTGATGAGTATCCAACTTCGCGTCTCCACCGCCCTGTGCAGCCTTTGCTGCGCCGTCGCCCTGTCAGCCGGCGCACAGGCGATGGCGGCCCATGTGGCGCCACCGCCGCCCGATCTGAGCAAGCTGCCGCCCTCGCCACTCCCCACAACACCAGCGCCGCGGGACGCTGCCCGTCCTACGCCATCGCCCGAGCCGCTGGCGCCGAGCACCTCGGTCGCCGACCCGGCCATTCAGGAAACGGTGATCGAAGACGACGGCGCGCGCATCGACGAGTTGAAGGTTCGCGGCCGCTCCAAGCGCATCGTCGTGAAGCCGAAAACGGGCCCCGCTTACGAGATTATTCCCCCGGGCACCGGCTCCGACATCAGCCAGGGCGCCCGCGGCAACAACGGCGCCGTCGGCAAGCGGGTCTGGCCGGTGCTGTCGTTCTAAGCGCGCTGTTGTCGCGTCGCCTCAAACCCCTTCTTCATCTTTCCCGCTGCGATGGCTGTCTACACCGAAGTGCCGTTCGACGCGGCCGCTGAACTCGTCTCGCGCCTGGACATCGGCAGCCTGACTGCGCTCGAAGGCTGTGCGGGCGGCATCGAGAACACCAACTACTTCGCCGACACCACGCGGGGCCGCTACGTGCTCACGCTTTTCGAGCGCCTGACGGCCGAGCAGCTGCCTTACTACCTGCGGCTGATGAAGCACCTGGCGCAGCGCGGCATCCCGGTGCCCGACCCGTGCGCTGACGCGAGCGGCGAGATCGTGCACACGCTGTGCGGCAAGCCCGCGGCCGTGGTTGATCGCCTGAGCGGCAGCAGCCGCCTGGCGCCCAGTGTTGCGCATTGCCAGCAGGTAGGCGACATGCTCGCGCGCATGCACCTGGCGGGCGCCGATTTCGAACTGCAGCAACCGAATCTGCGGGGGCTGTACTGGTGGATTGACACGGTGTTGGAGGTGATGCCGTTTCTGGCGACAGCGCAACGCGGATTTATCGAAGCCGAGCTCGGCTTCCAGGAGCGCCTGGCGGCGTCGCTGGCCTATGCCTTTTTGCCGCGCGGCCCCATCCACGCCGACCTGTTTCGTGACAACGTGATGTTCGATGACGTACCCGCGAACGGCGCTGTGACCGGGCCAGCCGGCGACCGGCTCAGTGGTCTGTTCGATTTTTATTTCGCCGGCGTCGACACCTTCGTGTTCGACATCGCGGTGTGCGTCAACGACTGGTGCATCGACCTGGACAGCGGCCGCCTCGACGAAGACCGCGCCTCCGCGCTGGTCGCCGCTTACCACGCGGTGCGTCCGCTCGACGGCGACGAGCAGCGGATGTTCCCGTCATTTCTGCGCGGCGCGGCGCTGCGCTTCTGGATCTCCCGCCTGTGGGACCTGCACCTGCCGCGCGACGCGTCGATGCTGACCCCCCACGACCCCACCCATTTCGAGCGCGTGCTGCGACAGCGCGCCGACAGCCCGTGGCGCCCGACGCTGCCGCCGGCCTCACCACGAGCCGCCACGGCGGACACCCGATGAAGTTGTTGACCGTTCCCGCCGGCCGCGGTGTGTTGTGGGTGCGCAGTGGGTTTCGCATCTTCTTTGCCAAGCCGCTGGCGTTCTCTGCGCTGTTCGCCGCCTTCCTGTTCGGCGCGCTGCTGCTGTTGCTGGTGCCTCTCGTTGGGTCGCTGCTGATGTTGGCGGCGCTGCCGCTGGTCTCGCAGGGTTTCATGCTGGCCACCAAGGGCGCGCTGGCTGGCCAGACGCCGATGGCCAGCGTGTTCCTGGAACCGGTGCGCGGGCGGCGGCCCCAGGCGATCGTGATGCTCAAGATCGGCCTGATCTATGCGGTCTGCAGTCTGTTCATCATGTGGTTCAGCGACTGGGTCGACGGCGGCACCTTCAACGCGCTGCAAGAGGCGATGACGGGCAACACCGCTGCCGACACGGAACGCTTGGCGGCGCTGCTGGCCGACCCGCGGCTTTCCACCGGCCTGCTGCTGCGTTTGAGCCTGGCGAGCTGCCTCGCGCTGCCGTTGTGGCATGCGCCAGCGCTGGTGCACTGGGCGGGCCAGGGCCCGGCGCAAGCGCTCTTTTCCAGCACCGTGGCCTGCTGGCGCAACAAGGGCGCGTTCGCTGTCTATGGGCTGACCTGGTCGGTGCTGATCGTGGCGTTCGGGGTACTGGTCAACAGCGTGTTCATCCTCCTCGGCGCGCCGAAGCTGGTGCCGATTGCTGCGATGGCGGGCGGCCTGATGTTCACGACGGTGTTCTACGCCTCGCTGTATTTCACCTTCTCCGACTGCTTCGAGCAGCACCCCACGAACGGGGTCGGTGCTGACGTGCCACCGGTGTCTTGATGCAGACCGGCAGATAACCCAGTCGCTGCGCCACCGCGATGCCCTGCATCGGCCGCGGCTGAAGCTGCGGGAGGCCTGTCACAAAACGCAGCGATCATCGTTCGATGGACGAAGTGATCGGGCTCTTTCCCACGCCCCTGCTGCGTGTGCCGGGGGCGCTGGAGCGCAGGCTGGTCGCCGGGTTGGTCGCGCATTTCAGAGCCCACGCCACCACCGCCAACAACGCCTCGGCAAACCTGTCGCACACCGAGATGCTGCAGCCCGGCGACAGCCCGCTGCTGGTCGAGGTTGCGGCGCGAATCACGCCGAAGCTGGTCGACTTTGGCGCGCTGATGTTCGGCGAGCGCATAGGCTGGTCGGTCAAGGAGATGTGGGTCAATCTGCTCGACACCGGAGGCCGCCAGGCGATGCACAACCATGCGAACAGTTTTATCTCTGGCGTGCTGTACCTGAGCACCACGCACCCCGACGCGCGCACGGTGTTCATGAAGTCGCCGGGCGGGTGCGACTTCAGCTTCAAAAACGACCATGCCGGCGCCACCAGCGGCCCGTACAACGCCGACAAATGGATCAGCCCTGCCCCCGAGCCGGGCGACATGGTGCTGTTCCCCAGCTACCTGATGCATGCGGTGCCGCCCAACCCCGGTGAGCGGCGGATCACGCTGGCCTTCAACGCCATCCCGACGCGGCTCGATTCCTGGGGCTACGCGATCGCCTTCAGCGGCTGAATCTGCCTTTCAAGCAACGTGAACACCGCGCTGATCGTGATGCTGGCCTCGGGCTTTGCCGGGTTGGGTTATTAAATCGTTTGGACGCAGCAATGCGCGCTCTGGCTGGGCCACGAAACCGCCGCGGTGCTGGCGGTGGTCACCGCGTTCTTCGGCGGGCTGACCGTTGGCGCGCTGGCCCTCGGACGACTGATTGAACGCAGTTCGCATCCCGCACGCTGGTATGCGGCCTGCGAGGTCGTCATCGCACTGTGGGCCCTGGCGCTTGCCCTGTGGATGGCGCCGATCAGCCAGGTGATGCTGGAGGCCACCGGCGCCCAGCCGACACCGCTGTGGCAATGGACGGTGGCCTTCTGTGGAACGTTCCTGATGCTGCTGCCGGCCACCGCGGCGATGGGCGCGACGCTGCCCGCGATGGAGCGGGTGGTGGCGCAGATGAATCGCAGCACACAGCCCATCTGCACGCGGCCCATTGCCGCGCTGTACGCCGCCAATACCTTCGGTGCCGTCGCAGGCGTGCTGGCCGCGGCCTTCTGGCTGGTGCCGGAATATGGTCTGCTGCGCACCGCGGTCGTGTGTGCCGCGCTCAACCTGTTGTGTGCTGCGATCACGCTGCGCTTGACGGCTGCGAACGCACCGCCAGTCACCAAGATACCGGCCGTCATCAACTCGCACAGCCTGCTGCTGACGCTGGCCGCGACCGGCCTGCTCGG
>JANPNF010000332.1:0-4053 GCA_031427315.1 Burkholderiales bacterium
CCCAGCATCTGCAGCACGGCGTGTTCGCCGCTCACGGCCAGGTTGTCAATGACGATGTCGTTGTAGGGCCGGCGGCCGAGCGTGGTCTTGTCCTTGGTGATCTGCACTTCTTTGATCACCACGCCATCGAGCGATACCACCAGTTTGCCCATGCTTGACCTCGTCTTTTGTTGTGTCTTCAGCGCTTGAAGGGCCACCAGGAGCGTGCGGTCCCCGAGGCACCCTGAACGCGCGCCAAGATGACGGCAATGTTATCTTTTCCGCCAGCGTCGTTGGCAGCGGCGATCAAGGCATGGGCCAGCGCCTCGATGCCCTCGCCCGACTGCAGCAGCTGGCCGATGTGTTCATCGTCGAGCATGTCTGACAAGCCGTCGGAGCACAACAGCACCAGATCACCCGGCAGCAGCTCGTGCAGGTGCGACTCCAGCATCACGCTGTTCTCGACGCCAACCGCGCGCGTCACCAAATTCTTGTTCGACGAGAAAGCGGCCTGCGCTTCGGTGATCAGGCCGGCATCGATTTGCTCTTGCAGCAGCGAGTGGTCGTGCGTGAGGCGCATGAACTTGCCGGCGCGCAGCCGGTAGCCGCGCGAGTCGCCCACATGGCCCAGCAGCAGCCGGCCTTCGCGGAACACGCCGACCACCAGCGTCGTGCCCATGCCGGCGTACTGCGGGTTGGTGCTCGCGGCATTGAAGATGGCGCGGTTGGCGTTGTCCACGCAAATGTCCATCGCGCGACGCACGTCGGCGTCGGTCGCGTTGGAGGCCGCTTCGGTGAGCCAGCGGCCGAGCTCGGCACTGATGAACGAGGTGGCCATCTGGCTGGCCACCTCACCGGCGTTGTAGCCGCCCATGCCATCGGCCAGCACGACCAATGACGATGCGGTGTCGATGGCGACCGAGTCTTCGTTGTTGTTGCGCGCGCGGCCGGTGTCGGTGGCACTGAAAAACTCGAACGGCATGGGAAGCGGCGTGGGCACAGGCAGTAAGGGCGACGCGTCAGCACCGACGCGAGTCGCGATGCCGAACCCGCTGCCGCGTTGGCCAGTCCAACGGAAGGCGATGTCGACAAGCGGTGCAGGCAGGGGCGATCACAGGCCGGAATTGTGCCCCGGATCGGGGCGTGACAATGTCACGGTCGAGGCACAAACATCCACTTCGGGGGTGCCGGCAGCCGATGTTCCATCAGGCGCGACCGAGGTGTCGCCAGGCCAGAGTGCGGCCACGGCGCCGAGGGCCTGAGCCAGTTGCAGCCCGTCTGCATGGCGTGCTGCGGGCGACTTCGCCAGCGCCCGCGCCAGCACCTGGGCCAGTGCGGTTGGCACCTCGGGACGCAGCGTGCGCACATCGGGCGCCGCCTCGTTGACGATGCAATACATCAGCCGGGCCATCGATTCGGTGCGGTGCGGCAGCACCCCGGTCAGCAACTGAAACAGGGTGACGCCCAGCGAGTAAAGATCACTCCGCCCGTCGACGTGCTGGCCCGACAACTGCTCGGGCGACATGTAGATGGGCGTGCCCAGCACCATGCCGGTTTTGGTGCGACACGCATCGGTGATGCGCGCGATGCCGAAGTCGGTCACTTTCACAACGTCTGCGGCCAGATCGATCATCACGTTGGCAGGCTTGATGTCGCGATGCACCACGCCCTGGCGGTGCGCGTGCGCCAGCGCGCTGGCCACCCGGCGGCCGATGTGCACGACCTGCGGCAGCGGCAGCCACTGGCCGGGCTCGGTGTGGCGCTGCAGGTCGTGCCCTTCGATGTACTCCATCGCGATGAAGGCCAGGCCGTCGTTTTCGCCAGCGTCATACACGGCCACGATGTCAGGGTGCCGCAGGCGGCGGGCGGCCTCGGCCTCACGGAAAAAGCGCTGTCGCGCCTCGACCCGTTCATCGACGGAGAACTCATCCGACAGCGACAGGGTTTTGATGGCTGCCAGCCGGCCGCCATGGATACCGAAATGGGTGTCGCGGCCCAGCACCACCGCGCCCATGGCACCGCGGCCCAGCAGGCGCTCGATGCGGTAGCGCCCCAACCGATCGCGGTCGAATGCCGGGGCCACCACCTCGCTCAGCCTGTGGCGCTGCGCCGCGCCTGCAGGCCGCGGCCGACGCTGTAGACCAGCAGTGCACCGGCCACGCCGGCGGCGTACTTGATCCAGTCGACTGCAGGCAGCTTGGGCACCTGCGGCACGACGCTGGGGTTGATCAGCGCGGGGTCGCTCACCGCCATGGTGCCGGCGATCCAGCCGAGCAGCATGGCACCCAAAGTGATGATGAACGGGTAGCGGTCCATCAGCTTGATGACCAGCTGACTGCCCCAGACGATGATGGGAATGCTGACCAGCAGACCAAAGATGACCAGCGGCATCGTGTGATCGCCGCCGGCCGTTTCAGCGGCACCGGCAATGGCGATCACGTTGTCGACGCTCATCACCAGATCGGCCACGATGACCGTTTTCACGGCGCCCCAGAGCCTGTCGCTGCCCTCGATGCTGGCGTGCCCGCCTTCCGCTTCAGGCAGCAGCAGCTTGATGCCGATCCACACCAGCAAGATTGCGCCGACGAGCTTCAAAAAAGGAATGGCCAACAGCTGCAACGCGAAGAAGATCAGGATCACGCGCAGCACGATGGCGCCCGCGGTGCCCCACAGGATGCCCTTGCGGCGCTGGGCCGGTGGCAGCTTGCGGCAGGCGAGTGCGATCACCACCGCGTTGTCGCCGCCGAGCAAGATGTCGATCATGATGATCTGGCCGACAGCGATCCAGAACTCGGGGGTCATCAAGGCTTGCATGCGGTGTCCGGTGGGCCGGCTGGGGGTAGAGGGGGCAGTGTAGAGGCGGCGTTCGCGGAGGGAACAGGGCACTGCACCGTCAGTTCCGTCAGGCCCCGATACAAGGCGTTGCCAGTCCAGTGCGGCGCAGCAGGCGCGGTCAGTGTCAGCTCAGGCCAGCGCGCGATCACCTGCGCAAAAACGGCCTGCGCCTCCATCATGGTCAACGCCGCGCCGATGCACACATGCGGGCCTTGCCCGAAGGCCAGCGGCGGCGCGGGGCGTCGGGTGATGTCGAGTGCGTCGGGCCGCTCGTGGCGGGCCGGGTCGCGGTTGGCCGCGCCGATCAGCGCGACCACGAGCTCGCCACGGCGCAGCGTCTGGCCGTGCAGCACGACCTCGGTGGCCACGCGGCGGCCGGTGTACTGCACCGGGCTGTCGTAGCGCAGCAGCTCGCGCACGGCGCCAGGTAGCAACGCGGGGTCGCGCTGCAGCAGGCCCCATTGATCCGGATGCAGCAGCAGCGTGCGCAGCCCGCCCGCGAGCAGGTGGCGCGTGGTTTCATGGCCGGCGAACAGCAGCATCACGCACTGCGCCAACAGCTCGGCGCTGCCGCGGATCAGGCCACCGCGCTCGCCCTGTAGCAAGCGGCCGATCACGTCGTCGCGCGGCTCGGCCCCGCTGTCGACCGCTGAGCGACGGCGCGCCAGCACGGCATCGAAAAATCGCGCCATCGCGAGCAGCGCGGTCTGCGCACGCAAGGCCTGCGCGCGGCTGGGGGCCGGGGCCCCGATGAAGTCGGCGAGCTCGTCAGACCAGGCCACGACATCGGCCGGTGCATCGCCCTCGGCCTCGTCCAGGCCCATCAGCAGGCCGATCACCTGAGCCGGCAGCGGGCGCGCCAGCGTGCTGACGAAATCGAACGGCAGCGTGCCGTCCACAGCTGCCAGCCGCTTCGCCACCGCCTGCTCGATGCGCGGTGCCAAACGCTGCAGATCAGCCGGGCGGAACGCGCCCGACATGACCTGACGCAGGCGGGTGTGATCGGGCGCATCGAGGAAGATCATCGCGCGGGCGAACAGGCGCTGGAAGCCTGCCAACTCGGCGCGGCCTGCGTGGCGGTCGGTGGGAGTCGCGTTGGCCGGCCGCATGACCCAGCCGCCGGTGCGCTGCGCCGAAAAGCGCGCATCGCGCAGCACCAGCTCGACGTCGGCATGGCGCGACACCAGCCAGGCGCCGCCGAAGAATTCGTCACTCCAGACGAGTGGCGCCGCGCCGCGC
>JANPNF010000333.1:0-2143 GCA_031427315.1 Burkholderiales bacterium
TGCCGATCAGCTGGCCGAGCAGCTCGGCCTGGGTTTGCCCATCCACAATGCCGTCTTCGGCGAACAACGGCGTCACGCCGTCGACCAGCTTGCGGCGCGCGACCTCGGCGCTGTCGCTGTCGGCGATCTGCAGGCGCCACGACAGCACGTCGCGCAACAGGCCGTACGGCTGCAGCGCGCTGCCGGGCTGGGCGCGGCCGAGCAGCACCCAGAAGGTCTGCGGATGCGTTTCGAGGCGGTGCTGCAGCTCGTGCATCAACCGGCTCTTGCCGAGGCCGGCCTCGGCGAGAACGGTGACGGCCTGCAAGCCGCGCGTCGTCAGCGTCGACTCGAACGCCGCGACCAGCGCACCAAGCTCGGCGTCGCGCCCGACCAGCGGCGTCTCGACGCCGTCGATGCCGCGTGTCGGCACCCGAAACGCCCGCGGCCGGGCACCGTTGACGAGGTAAGTGCGCAGCGGTTCGTCATGCCCCTTGACGAGAAGCGGCGGTTGCGCCGCCACATCGAACACACCGCGCACATGGCGCCAAGTGTCGTGGCTGATCCGCAGGCTGCCGGGCGACGACGCCTGTTCGAGCCGCGCCGCAATGTTGACAGTGAAGCCGCGGATGCTGCCTTCTTCGTCGACACCGCCGCCGAGCAGCACGTGGCCGGTGTGCACGCCGACCCGCACCCCGAAGACGGCTTGGCCGTGACGCTGCAGCACGCGCGCGGCCTGGGTCTTCGCCTCGGCCAGCAGCGCGAGGCCGGCGTGCACCGCTCGCTCGGCGTCGTCTTCGAGCGAGGCTTCGGCGCCAAAGGCTGCGAGCAGGCTGTCGCCAGCGTACTGCAATACCTTGCCGCCGAGCGTGACGACGCGAGTGCTGAACGCCTGTAGCGCCGAATCCATGATGTCGTGTACGTCTTCAGGGTCGAGCGTCTGGCTCATTGCGGTCGAGCCGACCACGTCGAGAAACAGCACGCTGACCAAGCGCCGGCGTGGGACGGCGGCCTGGTGCTCGGCGAGCTGCCCGCGCAGCGCAGCAAGGGCGGCGTCGACCGCGGCGTCGCCGAGCAACGCGCGCTGCGCTTCGAGCGCGGTGATTCGGCGAGCGAACGTGACGATCGGTGATTCCGAGGCGGTCATGAAAGCATTCTCGGCGCAATGCCGCATCTGGTGTCAGATTCCTGTTCGCTGCAGATGCGCGACGCTGCTACCGGCGCCGACTTGTTTTCGACGATGACGGTCTGGCCAAGCACGGTTGCGAGTTATTCGGCCAATCGTCGCGCGACCGCATAGAGAATGATGTCCCGGTACTGCTGATGATGCGCACCGGTTTCGACGGCGACCGGAGACTCGTCGTCTGCGCTTGTGCACTGCCTGACATCGCCATGCCGAGCATCGCCGTGGCGAAATGCCATCGGTTCATCGGACTGCTCTTGTCGCGTGATTCGGTTCATTCAAGCGGCGGGGTGATACGCGCTGCACCGTGCAGCGGCTGATGCGCCACTTGGGCTTGCTGCGTTTGCGGTGTACTGCGATGCGCGGCAAGGGCGTGCGCCCCGCGGTGCCCGACGCCAAGGCAGCCTGCCCGCAGGACCGCGTCAACCGGGTGTTCAGGGCGGATCGGCCCAACCCGTTGTGGGTCAGCGACTTCACCTGCGTCAGCTGCTCTTACCTCAAAGCCTGGCAGGGCTTCGTCTGCATGGCCTGCCCGGTTGACGAACTGGCGTGACGTGTTCGCGCGGCGCATCGTGGGCTGGCGCGTGAGCGCCTGCATGCACACCGACTTCGTGCTGGACGCTCTAGAGCAGGCGCTGTGTGAGCGGAAATACACACGGCAAAGCGACCGCGAAGCCGCGCTGATCCATCACAGCGACCGGGGTTCACAGAACGTGTACGTCCGCTACAGCGAGCGGCTGACCGAGGCGGGGACAGAGCCATCGGTGGGCAGCAAGGGCGACAGCTACGACAACGCGACGGCCGAGACGATCAACGGGCTGTACAAGGCTGAGCTGATACATCGGCGTGGGCCGTGGAAGACACGCGAGGCGGTCGAGCTGGCCACATTGGAGTGGGTCAGTTGGTTCAACCACCACCGGCTGCTGGAGCCCATCGGCTACATCCCCCCAGCCGAAGCAGAAGCGAACTACTGGCATCAAC
>JANPNF010000334.1:0-2513 GCA_031427315.1 Burkholderiales bacterium
CGCTCGGGCCGCGGTATTCGCGCATCAGCACCGGGGGCAACTGGTCGCTGACCTTCATCAGGTCGGCCAGGTCGGTGATGTTCTGTTCGGAGATGAGGTTTTCGATCATGCCGATGCGCTCAAGCCGCGAGCCCGCGCGCAACGCTTCGGCGACTTCACTGGCCTCGACACCCGCCACCGCCGCCAGCGCGGCGTAGGCCTCTTGCGCGCTGGAAACCTTGAACTCGACCAAGAGGCCACGCAGGTCGCGCTGGTAGCGCGCCAGCGTGCCGTACAAGAGCAGCGCACGCTCGGCAGGGTTGAGCTGCAACAGGCCCGCCAGCGAGTCGATGTTCTTCTGCACCAGCGTCGATTCGCGCTGCAGGCTGCGGCCGAGCCACTCGGCGGTGGCGCCGAGCACCGCGAGCAGGTCTTTCGGGGCGTCCTTGATGTACTCGTCGATGTAAAAGAACAGCGTGCCTTCTTCATAAGGTCCGCGCCAGCCGCCATGGCGCAGCATGAAGGCATCGTCGTCGAGCAGTTCGTGGCCACGCCAATGTTCGTTGCCCTTGCAGCGCGTCTTCAGAAAGCCGCGCAAGCGCATCAGCACCGAACCGGGCCAGACCAGGTGCTTGCCCGTGAGCGAGAGCAGGCTGTTCCAGTCGCGCCGCAAGTTGAATCGGCCGGCGTTGTGCATGGTCAAGGTGAGCACGAACTGCGAGCACATGCGATCGAGCACAGGCGCGTCTTTCAGGCCGGGAGACAACAACATCCGTGCATCAACTCGGCTCTTGACCATGACACCTCCGTGGGGGGCGAGTCGTTGGACCAACTTGGCGCAGAGTGCGCAGCGGAGCAAGCCCCGGGTGAGGCCAACGCCATTGCTGACCATAGCGCACCTGACGTTGCCCGAACGATGCGTGCGGCAATGCCCTGCACGTTCGGTGCGATGTCAGGCCAGCGCCCGTCTGTCCCAAGCGGCCTGAGGTTTCCTCGGGGGCGCGACGCCAAAGGCGTCTTGGGGCAGTCGTCAGTGCAGGATCACCGGCTGCTGCATCAGCGACGTGAAGCGCTCGATGTAGTCGTCGATTTCCTCTTCCGAGGGCTTGGTCTGGATCAATGCCTCGACGCCTTCCTTGAAGCTCTCGGCCATCACGCCCTGCAGAAAGATCTCTTTGCGGGCGAACTTGTCGACGATCTCGTAGCCGCCATGGCTGATCGGCTCGGGTGCATCGGCCACCACCGGCGCCGCATCGGGCGCGACCGCAGCTGCCACGTCGAACAGCACCACGGCATAACTGTCGGAGTTGTAGAGCATCTGCATTCGCTGAATCTCCGGTGAGAGCCCCCAGGGCTTGGCGTTCGGTCAAAGGATGACGACTACCTGAGCATTGCAACGCAAATTTCAAGCCAACGGACGACAGGGTCGGGCAGATTCCCGCGAACCGGGGGTCAGTTCGGTGTGACGACCTCCACGAGCCGCAACTCGAAACCCTCGTCGCTGCCGCCCTGTTTCTGCGTCGCCCGCACCGGCAGGTGATGCCGTTTCGGATCGAGCCAGACCTGCACCGTGGTGTCGTAGGCCTCGCGAGCCTCGCGCACGAACTTGAGTGCGTCGAGCGCGCTGCCGCGGGCCTCGATCGCTTCGGCGCCGACGCAGCGGAACACCCAGAGACCCGCATCGCCGCGCGAGCCCGTGACCTGCATCACGACCCTCGCCCCAGGCATCCCGAGTTGCGGCTCGGCGGCCACGATGGCGGCGAGTTGCAGCATCCAGCTCAAGCGGTCCTGCGCGCCTGGCTTGAGTGCGAACTCGCTTTGCGAGCCGGAGTAGGTGATCTTGCCGGCCGCGCGCTGGAAGTTCACGGCGGTCGTGCCGCGTCGTGCACGCTGGTCGGTGAACCGCAGCGGCGCGATGCCGGCCGCGTCGATGCCGCCTGCGCTGGCCTGCGACAGGATCGTGATGCCGTCGAGCTTGAAGTCGAGCTTCAACTCGTAAGCGCCACCGAGAGGGCGCCACGCCAACTCGCCGCTGCCGTGCAGCAGGCCGCGGCTGATGTCGTAACGCAGAGTCGCGGCCGGCGGCAACTGGGTGCGGTAGAGCGGGATCGCGTCGTCGTCACCACTCGGAGGCGCCACCGCGACCTGCGCGGCCGCCGCGAGTGCCGCCGGCAGCACCACGGGAGGCTCCGCAAGGGGTTCGGAGACGGGTTTCGCGACGACGGGCCCGACCTTCGCCGCAGGTATCGGCGTCGGCCTGACCCGCGCCACCCCGGGTGTGACCGGCGGCAAGGCGATCACGGCTACCGGCTCGACCGGCACCGTGACCGGCGATGGCTCCATCACCCGCACCTGCAGCGCCGCCGCGGGCAACGGCGGCGGAGCCGTCGACGGCCAGGCCCAATCCGCGCCGCCCAGGATCACCGCATGCAGCAGCAACGCCGCGGCGATCAGTAGGCCCAAACGCGGCAGAAATTTCGGATTGAAGTCATGCATCGACAATGGCATTTCCTCGAAAACCTCATCGCACTCCG
>JANPNF010000335.1:0-4187 GCA_031427315.1 Burkholderiales bacterium
GTCGGCTGCAACACCGGCAAGTGGGCGCGTTTGTGCCTGGAGCGTTTGCCCGGCTGCGCCATCGGGCTGGCCGACTTGCCCGTGCAGCTCGATGTGGCACGCGAGAACCTGCGTCAGGCCGGCGTGCTCGATCGCGTTCGCTGCCATCCGACCGACCTGCTCGACCCCCAGGCCAGCTTGCCGAGCGGCTACCCGCTGATCTGGATGAGCCAGTTGCTCGATTGCTTCTCGGAAATGCAGATCGTCGCCATCCTGGGCAAGGTTCGCGCGGCCCTGCCGCCGGGCGGGCGCCTGTGGATCCTGGAACTGTTCTGGGACCGGCAGCGCTTCGAAGCCGCGGCCTTCAGCCTGCAGCAGACCTCGCTCTATTTCACCTGCGTCGCCAACGGCAACAGCCAGATGTATGACTCGCAGGTTTTCCTTGCCTTGCTGCCGCGAGCCGGCCTGGCTGTCACACGGATCACCGACGGCGTCGGGGGCTATCACACCCTGGTGGAGTGCAGCGCGGAGTCGTAGCACCTGTCGAATAGACTTCAAGCGACATCGATCGTGGGAAGGTGTTGGGCAGCATGGGTGGTCACGGCAAGCCACCTGGGCCTGCAGTACCCGGCCCTCACCCAACGGGAGCACAGAGTGTTAGGAATCGCGGGCTATAGCACCGTGCACGCTGCGGGAGTCGACAACGCCGATTCCTGGCAAGCCATCGTCGCAGGACGATCCGGCTTGAGACCCAACACGCTGTCCTGGTGCGACCTCGCCTGTTGGGTCGGCGATGTTTCTGGCGTCGATGACACCGCCCTGCCGGTCGAGCTGATGGCCTGGGACTGCCGCAGCCACCGCCTGGCCTGGATGGCCTTGCAGCGCAATGGGTTTGCGCAGGCGGTGAATGCCGCGGTCGCACGCTATGGCGCGCAGCGGATCGGTGTCGTGCTCGGCTCGAGCACCTCGGGCATCCGCAGCACCGAGCTCGCCTACACCCGCCGGCGCGAAGACGGCCGCTGGCCCGACGAGTTCGACTACCGGCGCAGCCACTCGCTCGATGCCTTGTGTCGCTTCAGCGCCGAGGTGCTCGGGCTGCAGGGGCCGATGGTCGCCATCTCGACCGCCTGCTCGTCGAGCGCCAAGGTCTTCGTCACGGCGCAGCGATGGATCGCGTGCGGCCTGATCGACGCGGCGGTGGTCGGCGGCGTCGACAGCCTGTGCCTGTCGACGCTGCACGGCTTCAACTCCCTGCAGCTGTTGTCGGGCCACATGTGCCGGCCGTTCGACACCTCGCGCGACGGTATATCGATCGGCGAAGCGGCCGGCTTCGTGTTGCTCGACAAGCAGGCTGCGGCCATCAACTTCGTCGGCGGCGGCGAGTCCAGCGACGCCTGGCACATGTCAACGCCGCACCCCGACGGCTTGGGCGCACAGGACGCCATGCGCGGCGCATTGCAGGCAGCCCAACTTACGGCCAGCGCGATCGGCTATGTCAATGCCCACGGCACGGCCACCATCGCGAACGACCGGGCCGAGGCCGCGGCCACCAATGCAGTCTTCGGTACCGGCGCGGTGCCGGTGTCGTCGACCAAGGGCGTGACCGGCCACACGCTCGGTGCGGCAGGCATCACCGAAGCCATCGTCGTGATCCAGGCCCTCGAACAGCAGACGCTGCCGCCATCGGCCAATCTGCGCCAGCTCGAACCGGATCTCGCGCTCGATGTGGTCACGCAGCCGCGCAGCGCGAACCTGCGCCATGCGATGAGCAACAATTTTGGATTCGGCGGCAGCAATTGCTCGCTGATCTTCGGCCGTGACAGGGCCCGTTGACGTGGCGCTGCGTTTCAGTCTCTACGCCGTTGGCGTGCTGGCGCCCGGCATCGGTTCGCTGTCGGAACTGCTCGCCTTGCGCCGCACCGGACACGCGCCCGCGACCACCGTGTTGGAACTGCCAAGCCCCAATGCCTTGCCGGCCAACGAGCGCCGGCGCGCCAGCCAGGTCGTGCGTCTGGCGCTGGCGTGTGCCGAACAGGCCTTGCAGACCAGCCCGTTTGCCATCGAAACACTGCGCATCGTGTGCGCGTCGGACGAGGGCACCGGCGAAGTCAGCCAACAGATGCTCGAGGCGCTGGCCACGACACGACTGGTCTCGCCGCTGCTGTTTCACAACTCGGTGCACAACGCCCCATCGGGCTACTTGTCGATCGGCTACCAGAACCGCCAATCGGCCACCAGCGTGAGCCTGGGGCAAGAGAGTTTTGCGAGCGGACTGCTGTGCGCGGCGAGCGAAGCCTGCACCAGCGGACAGCCGGTGCTCTTCCTGGCCTACGACCCACCGATGACCGAACCCTTGCGCTCGCTGCTGCCGGTGTTTCAGGTCACGGCCAACGCGTGGATCATCGCGTCGAGCAGTGAGCCCCCGCCGGGCCAGGCCGCACTGGCGACCTTTGAGCTGACGCTGCATGCAGCGGCCAGGCCAGCGGATCAGGCGCTACCCGCCTGGCTGCCCGCCTGGCTGCCCGCAGCGTGGGCCGCCAACAGCAGCGCGCAGGGGCTGGTGGCGCTGGCCCTGCTCGACCAAACGCAGTCGCAGTGCGCCTGCGAGCTTCGCTTGGGCGCACAGTGGCTTCGAATCGAGCGCGTCAACGGGGTGGCGACATGCTGATCCGTGCGCAGATCCAAAGTCGCGTCCCGCACGCGGGCGCGATGTGCCTGCTCGATTCGGTGCAGCGTTGGGACGCGACGACGATCATTTGCCAGGCAGCCGCCCCCACCGCAACCCATCCTTTGGCCCGGGCGCAGCGCGTAAGCGCCGTCGCGGCGGTCGAATATGCGGCGCAGGCCGCCGCCGTGCACGGTTCGCTGCTCGACGATTCCGATTCGCCGCGCGGCGGCATGCTGGCCAAGCTCACCGAGGTCGAGTTGTCGGCCACCGGGCTGGACCAAGCGGGCGGGTCGCTGACCATCCGTGCCGAACTGCTCGGCCGGGTGGCTTCAGGCTGCATGTACACGTTCGAAGTCTCCGACCAGCGTGCCTGCGTCGCACGGGGTCGCTTGCTGGTGGCTTTTCTTTCATGAGCACCAACCCCACGACACCAAAGCGCGCGCTGGTGACCGGCGGCAGTGGCGGCATCGGCGCCGCCATCTGCGCCGCGCTGGCGGCCACAGGAGTCCATGTCGTGGTCCATGCGAACACCCGCCTCGATCGCGCGCAGAGCCTGGCTGCGGCGCTGGTGGCGCAAGGCGGGCAGGCCAGCGCCGTAGCCTTCGATCTCACCGACGCGCTTCAGGTGCAGGCGGCCATCGAGGCGCTGCTGGCCGAGGCGCCGATCCAGATTTTGGTCAACAACGCCGGCATCCACCACGACGCGCTGATGGCCGGCATGCCGGCCCCGGCGTGGCACGACGTGATCGACACCAGCCTCAACGGCTTCTTCCGCGTCACGCAGCCGCTGCTGCTGCCGATGGTGCGCACGCGCTGGGGCCGCATCATCAACATCACGTCGGTCGCCGGACAGGCCGGCAACAAGGGCCAGACGAACTACGCAGCCGCCAAGGCCGGGCTGCATGGCGCGACGAAGTCGCTGGCGCTCGAGCTGGCGGGGCGTGGCATCACGGTCAACGCCGTGGCGCCCGGCATCATTCAAACCGACATGATCGACGAGGCCTTCCCGCCGGAAAAAATCAAGGCCCTGGTGCCCGTGGGCCGCGCCGGGCGGCCCGACGAGGTGGCTGCCCTGGTGGCGTTCCTGGCCTCCGATGCGGCCAGCTACATCACCGGGCAAATCATCGGTGTCAACGGCGGCTTGTACTGAACATGCAAGCGCCCGCCAGCACCGCACGAATACCCTCGTGGGACGGCGTCTGGATCGCCATCCCGGCCTACAACGAAGGCCGGACGATTCGCGCCCTCGCGCAGTCGGCGTTGGCCCTGTGCCCCCGCGTGATGATCGTCGATGACGGCTCAGTTGATACGACGGTCACCCAGTTGCAGGACCTGCCGGTCACGCTGCTGCGGCACGCCGTCAATCAAGGCAAGGCGGCGAGCCTGCGCACGGCGTTCGAACACGCACTGGCGCATGGTACGAAGTGTGTCGTGACGCTCGACGGCGACGGCCAGCACGAGCCGCACGATGCGCCGAGTTTGCTGGCGCACGCCGATTCGAGCCGCGAGGCAAGGTTCACGCCGTCGCCAATCATGGTGT